>JAAFKB010000149.1 GCA_013299055.1 Sphaerotilus sp. | reverse complement strand
GGGTCCAGCGCAGCCGCCGCATCTCCACGTCCCCGGGGCGCAGCGGTATGCGCCAGACCGCGAAGGGCCAGAGGACGACGCTCACGATGCCGAGCGTGCTGACGGTCCGCCGTGCCAGCAGGTGGTCGTCGACGAACAGCGTCGTCAGCGCGGCCAGCAGCGACAGCACGCAGCACCCATGCATGAGCCACGACAGCACGTCGTGCTGGCGCATGCCCAGCAGGAACCGGGACGCCAGCACGAACCCCGCATAACCCAGGGCCCCGAACACGGAGAACAGCGGGATCTGCCAGGCCGCCAGCGTCGGCCACAGGTAGAACAGCCACTGCCCGCGGAATGTGGTCTCGAACCCCACGGCCACCAGCAGCCAGCCGCCCATCAGGACCAGGCCGCGGTCCCGGGAGGCCACCAGCAGCACCAGCAGCATCGCCACGCAGGCCACCAGCATCCCTTGGGACAGCAGCGTCATGGTCTGGTGGCGCTGGTAGACCTCTGGCTTCCATGCCTCGACGAAGGTGGTCGGTACCGTCAGATCCTGGGCCC
The DNA here is from genome assembly GCA_013299055.1 of Sphaerotilus sp. Classification (GTDB taxonomy): domain Bacteria; phylum Pseudomonadota; class Gammaproteobacteria; order Burkholderiales; family Burkholderiaceae_C; genus Sphaerotilus. Next base: position 5,420 of record JAAFKB010000149.1, on the reverse strand, counting down.
GGATCAATACCCGCACGGTCTGCCCCGGCGCCAGTGTCACGGGGAACACCGACTCGACATGGCCGTTCCAGTCCGGTGACAGCAGCGCCGTGCGGCCCGCCGACGCACGGCTGAGCACGGCGTGGGTGGCGTCGTCGCGCAGCACCAGCAGCTCGATCTGCTCGATGCGCCATGGCGTCACGACCAGCCAGCGGGTCAGCGGGGTGTCACTGCCGTTGGTGATGCGCCCGGTGAGCCAGACCGCCGAGCGCATCCACGAGCCGTTGCGGTGTTCGACCGTGGCGGGTTGCCAGCCGGGGCGGCTCAGCACGTCCGGAGCGGGGGATACCGAGGCGATCGGTTCGCGCAGGGCTTGCATCGCCTCGATCAGGTCGATCGACGCACTGTCGGCGGTGATGTCCACGGCGGTGTCGTCGGTCGCGAGCGCCCGCACTGGCCCACCAGCCACCAGGGTCAACGTGATCAGCAGGACTGGCACCAGGTGCCGCAGCCATCGGAGAGGGTCGAGCATCGTTGCAGAAGCTGCCGGGCCGGAGAGCCGGGCCGCGGGCGATGAGGCAGCCGAACGATTTTGCTGGATCAGGCGTTCGAACGAAGGGCTGTCTTGTCAAAATCATCACGCTTCGGGGCTGTCCTGAGCCCTCGGCGTGCTGCGCCGGTGCCGTTGATTTTCCATCCCTCCAGTATTACCATTCCTGCATTCGTAATACTTTCTGAGCAAGGAAGACCATGGCCGACGCCACCACCCTGACCAGCAAGGGGCAAGTCACGGTGCCTCGCGAAGTCCGCGACCGCCTGGGGCTGAAGGCTGGCGACAAGCTGACCTTCACGCTGCTGAGCGATGGCACCGTCATCATGCGGGCCAAGACCAAGCGGCTGGCCGACCTCGCCGGGATGCTCACCCGGCCTGACCAGCCGAGGGTTTCCATCGAGGACATGAATCCGTTCAAATGAGCATCGCCATTGACACGAACGTCCTGGTTCGACTGCTCGTCCGGGACGACGAAGCGCAGTTCACCGCCGCACGCCGTCTGGTGGAGGGCGCAGCGCAGGCCGAAGAACCCGTCCTCGTCATGCTCTGTGCGCTGCTGGAGACCGAGTGGGTGCTTCGCAGCCGCTACAAGCTCGACAAGACCTCCATCTCGGGCGCCTTCGCGCGCCTGCTCGACAGCGGTGATGTCGAATTCGAACACGAGCCGACGGTCGAGGAAGCGCTGTATCTCTGGAGCCAGCAGTCGAGAGCCGACTTCGCCGACTGCCTTCTCAGTGCGCGCGCGGCGCACCTGGGTCGGTCCAGGTTCATGACCTTCGATGTCGGCGCCTCCAGGCTGCCGCGGGCTGAATTGCTGGCCTGACTGCCACGGCCCGCCTACCGAACCGCCCCCGTCGTGTTCACATGCAGCGCATACACCGAATGACTCGCCGCCATGAACAGCCGATTCCCCTTCGCCCCGCCGAAGCAGACATTCGCGCAACGTTCGGGCAGGTGAACATGGCCGATCGGCTGGCCCGCCGGGTTGTAGACCCGCACCCCATCCAGCGCGGCGGCGTCGGTGCCCGGCGCGCCGTTGGTGCCGAAGCCGCACCAGAGATTGCCCGCCACGTCGCAGGCCATGCCGTCGAGCGCCCCCGGCCCGTCGGCATCGACGTGCAGCCGCTTGTTCGACAGCGTGCCGTCGGCGGCGTGGTCGTAGGCCCAGATCAGCCGATGCGGCGCGGCGCGGCTCTCGATCACGTAGAGCACCGACTCGTCCGGCGAGAACGCCAGGCCGTTCGGGCCGGCGAGGTCGTCGAGCGCGCAGTCGAGCCGCCCGGTGGCCGCGTCGATCCGGTAGACCGCGTGGGGCCGCTCCGGCGTGCCGGGTTCGCCTTCCCAGTGGCCGTGCAGCCCGAAATCCGGGTCGGTGAACCAGACCGCGCCATCGCGGCGGCACAGCGTGATGTCGTTGGGCGAGTTCAGCCGTGCGCCCTCGAAGCGATCCGCCAGCACGGTGACGCGGCCATCGTGCTCGGTGCGCGTCACGCGGCGCGTCAGGTGCTCGCAACTGACCAGCCGCCCCTGCGCATCGCGGGCGTGACCGTTGGCGTTGTTCGACGGCTGGCGGAACACGCTCAGCGCGCCCGAGGTGTCGTCCCAGCGCAGGATGCGGTCGTTCGGAATGTCCGAGACCAGCAGGTAACGCCCGTCGCCGAACCACACCGGCCCCTCCGCCCAGCGCAACCCGGTGGCGAGCCGCTCCACGCTGGCGTTGAACAGCCGCAGTTTCAGGAACTCCGGGTGCAACACCTCGACCGCCGGATCGGGATAACGCAGCGACAGCGGCTCCATGGTCACTCCCCGGCGAAGAACGGCCCGGTGCGCACGAACGCACCGCCCTGATACACCACCGCCGGGTCGCTGCGGTCCAGCGTCTGCTGGCGCGCCTCGACCTCGCTGCGGAACACCTCCGACGAGTCCTGCGGCCGGTAGCCGATGTGGCGCGCCGGGGTGTTGTCCCACCAGGTCGTGGCGTTGTCGCTCATGCCGTAGACGATGCTGTGGCCGACCACCGGGGCGGTCAGCGCGGCGACGACCAGCCGCTCGGTGTCGTCGAAGCTCATCCAGGTGGCAAGCATGCGCCGGTCCTTGGGCGCGGCGAACGACGAGCCGATGCGCACGCTCACCGTCTCGATGCCGAAGCGGTCCCAGTAAAGCTGTGCGAGGTTCTCGCCGAAGCACTTCGACAGCCCGTAGAACCCGTCCGGGCGCACCGGGTCACGCGGGCTGACCACCTCGTCCTGCCGGTAGAAGCCGGTGACGTGGTTGGAGCTGGCGAAGACGATGCGCTTCACGCCGTGGTGGCGGGCGGCTTCGTAGAGGTTGACCATGCCGACGATGTTGCCGTCGAGGATGCTTTCCCAGGTCTGCTCGGTCGAGACGCCGCCCATGTGGACGACCGCCTCGACGCCTTCGAGGGCGGCGAACACGGCGGCCTTGTCCGCGAGGTCGGCCGGGGCGAGTTCTTCACCGGGGCTGGCCGTGCCGAGCGTGTCGCCTCGGGCACTCAGGCGCAGCGTGTCGCAATAGGCTTTCAGGCGGGGCCGGAGTTCGCGGCCGAGGTTGCCGGCCGCGCCGGTCAGCAGCAGCCGCTTGAAGCGGATCGGGGAAGCAGGGCGGTCCAGCATGGCAGAGGCTTTGGATGGAAGGCGTGAATGGCTTGAAAGGCGAGGAAAGTCACTTGAACAGCGACGGCAGCCACAGCGAGAACGCCGGCACATAGGTCACCAGCAGCAGGCACGCCCCGAGTGCGCCGTAGAACGGTCCGATCGTGCGCATCACCTGTCCGACCGAGATGCCGCCGATCGCGCAGCCGACGAACTGCACCGAGCCGACCGGCGGCGTGTTCAGCCCGAGCGCGCAGTTGATGAGCATGATGATGCCGAACTGCACCGGGTCCATGCCGAACTGCATCGCGATGGGCAGGAAGATCGGCGTGCAGATCAGGATGGTCGCGGCCATGTCCAGGAAGGTGCCCAGGATGAACAGCAGCACGTTGATCATCAGGAAGATCACCCACGGCTCGCTCGACACCGACTTCATCAGCTCGCCCGTCTTCTGTGGCACTTCGTAGAGCGCCATGAAGTAGCCGAATGCCGCCGAGATGCCGATCAGCAGCAGCACGACGCCCGTGGTCTTGCACGCCTTGGCACAGGCTTTCAGGAAGTTGGCCCAGGTGAGCGAGCGGTAGACGAACACGGTGATCAGCAGCGCCCAGGCCACCGCGATCGAGGCCGATTCGGTCGCCGTGAACGCGCCCGACAGGATGCCGCCGAGGATGATCACCACCACCAGCAGCCCGGGCAGCGACGCCAGGAACGCCGCCAGCACCGCCGGCCAGCCGCCGAAGCCGCCCGGCCGCACCGGGTAGCCGCGCTTGACCGCCACCCAGTAGGCGGCGGCGAGGTTGCACAGCGTCAGGATGAGCGCCGGAATCATCCCCGCCAGCATCAGGCTCAGCACGCTCACCGACGCGATGCCGGAGGTCGCCAGCGTGAAGATGATCAGGTTGTGCGAGGTCGGCATGATCGCCCCGACCAGCGCGGCGTGGGTGGTCACGTTGACGGCGTAGTCGGCGTCGTAGCCGTCCTTCTTCATCAGCGGGATCATCACCGAGCCGATCGCCGACACGTCCGCCAGCGGCGAGCCAGCGATGCCACCGAAGATGGTGCAGCCGAGCACGTTGCTCATGCCCAGCCCGCCGCGCACATGGCCGACCAGGCTGTTGGCGAACTTGACGATGCGGTCGGCGATGCCGCCGTACAGCATGAGTTCGCCCGCGAAGACGAAGAAGGGGATGGCGAGGAAGCTGAAGACCTGCATCCCGCCGACCATCTTCTGGAACACGATGGCGATGGGCAGCCCCGCCGCGACGATGGTGGCGACCGAGGACAGGCCGATCGCGAACGCCACCGGGACGCCCAGCAGCAGCAGCACGGTGAAGCTCACCGCGAGAATCGTCAGTTCCATGCCGGCACCACTTCCTCACCGCGCAGGATGGCGATGATGTGTTCGATCGAGAACAGCACGATCAGCGCGCCGGCGATCACCACCGGCAGGTAATCGATGCCGTCCGGGACTGGCAGCATCGGTTTTTTCTCGCCCCACTTGGCGGCCATCCAGAGCCAGCCGCCCTGGACCATCAGCGCGCCGAACAGGCCGACGAGCGCATGGATCAGCAGCTCCACGCGCCGCCGCCAGCGGTCCGGCAGCAGCGCCACCATCGACTCCAGCCCGATGTGGCCGGCGTCGCGTACCCCGACCGCCAGCCCGAATGCCGTGACGAACAGCACCAGCAGCATCGCCAGTGCCTCCGCCCAGGTCGGCGTGTCGTTGAAGACGTAGCGGCCGATCACCTGGTACTGCACGCACAGGATCACCGCGATCAGCCCGATCACCGCCAGCACGAGGCTGAGCTTGGACAGGGCCGCACAGAACTTGGTGTACATGGCCGCTTCGCTTTCCGGGGGCTTACTTGGTGTCCTGGATCGCCTTGACGAGGCGCTTCAGGTCAGGGGTTGTCATGAACTTGTCATAGACCGGTCCCATCACCGCCTGGAAGGACTTCTTGTCCACCTCGGCGATTTCCGCGCCACCGGCCTTGACGACGGCCAGCGACTTGGCTTCCTGCTCGTCCCACTTCTTGCGCTGGAACGCGACCGATTCCTTCGCGGCGGCGCGCACCATGTCCTGCTCCGCCTTGGGCAGCTTGTCCCAGGTGATCTTGGACATCAGCAGCATCTCGGGCGCCATCGAATGCTCGGTGCGCGAGTAGTACTTGGCCGACTCGAAGTGCTTGACGCTGTCGTAGGAGGGGATGTTGTTCTCGGCGGCGTCGATCAGGCCGGTCTTCAGGCCGGTGTAGACCTCGCCGAAGGGCATC
>JAAFKB010000148.1 GCA_013299055.1 Sphaerotilus sp. | reverse complement strand
GGAAGTACCGCTCGTCCTTGAGTTCACGGAACACGCCGCGCTCCAGGTACGGTTTCATGTCGAAGATGCCGCGCCGGCCGTCCTCGATTTCCACGTACAGGCGGTACTCCGGCAGCGGCTTGACGGTCTTCACATCCCAGTGCATGGCACACCTCACAACGGGTCGATCTTGTAGGGGAGTTCGCCACTAGCCGCCAGTTCGAAGCGGTGCAGGTCAAGCTTGACACCGCCCCGCCCTTATTTGCAACCAAGCGTGAACCCACCCGTCATGAGATATCAATATCTAAGTTACTTCTTGGCTGGTGGCTTATGTACTGGCAGTGTTGGGTGTTTCTGTTGATTTTCAGGATTTACATGACGCCTTCTGTCATCTTGGCCATCATCTCGTTTTGGCTTAGGTCCAGGCTTAAGGGGACTTGTCATAGATATGTATGCACTGTGCATTGCTCGGGAAAATTCCCGCACCTTATCTTGGGCTTGTTCTTGGATTTCAACCCCCCTTGTTTGCGTTTTTTCCGCCAATGTTCTTGCCTGACTGGAGTCATGCTGAGCCGATCTGAACGATGAACTACGCGGGCTGTTGGAAGTGCGGCCCCGTGCTTCACCCAATGTCCAGCGCCGGCAGCCCCTTGACGATCTTCATCGTCTCCACACTCACCGTGATCACCCGCTGGAACAGCTCCAGCGGATAGCGCGGGTTCTTCATCGTCTCGATGGCCCAGTCGTTGGCGTCGTTGACGATGCCGCTGTCCTTGTCGGTCTTGACGCACTGGCGCTCGACGACCCAGTCCAGCGCCGGCTTGCCGTTCACCACGTACTCGTAGGCCTCCAGCGGGATGCCGGTCACGGTGATCTTGTGGTTGTAGACCAGGGTGGTCAGATCCTTGTCCCGGCCCTTGCCGCCGTACTTCATCTTCTCGACGCGGTAGTCGGCATCGGTCAGCAGCAGGCCGCCGCCGACGATCTGGAGCGGGTACTTCTGGACCGTCTCGTAGTTCAGGTGCAGGTTGGCCAGCTTGCGGCCGGCCTGGGAGAAAGCCCAGAAGTCCGCGGCGGTCTTCACGCGGGGGATGCGGGGGAGTTCCTTGCCCAGGTTGTCGGCGAAGCGTTCGCGGTAGTCGGTGGAGTGGAGCAGGCCGTAGACGTAATAGAACACGTCCTCGCGGGTGATGGTTTCACCTGGATAGGCGTCCTGGAAGTGCTTCAGTCCTTCGGCGGTGATGGCGTCACGGCGCTTGCCAGTGGTCGGGCGGGCGGGTGGCTCGTCGCCTCCGAACAGGCCCGTTTGGGTGGGTTCGGTGGGGGTGGGCGCGTCTTCTGGGTCGTCGTACAGGTACAGCGGGAAACACTGTGCACCGCCGTCAGTCTGCAACTCAAATATGCAATCCGAAATTATTGCAATTTGCCCACCGCTGGATACACGTTGCTTAACTGTTATTATTAAATTTTTTGCCTCACGAGTTGGAAATATTTTTGGCATTTGCGCAACTCTATGATTCAGCATTCCATCATAATAAAGCCATTGCTTAAAGAATGGCCTATATAAGCTTTTTGTTGCCGCAGCCTCACGGAATTCACAAACTAGTCCTCTTGCAACATCATCAACCAAACTACTCGACCAACTTATCTTCTTTGGATCATTCAACACAAATCCAGAAACCAGACTAAGCCGTTCTTTTTTCGAGAGTAGGCTATATTTTTCCGTGAATCGACCAACCTCCTCATTATAAATTTTAATCATGTTTTCAATATTATTCAGCAAGCGATATTTTGATGCATTAAAGCACCAAGAATCCCTGTTTGTCCCGATCCCGAGAGAGAAGTTTTCGAAAACCTTATGGCTTTTATTGCTTTTGCTCCCGAGAACAATATACTCAGAAAAGTCTTCCCTTCTTTGTTTCAGCCAATCACCATGTTGATCTGGCAAAATTACCGTCCATCCTTCGTTTTCACTTATTCCTGAAATACTAAGGAAATTTTTTATTTTTTCCAATTTTTCTTTCTGACTGAGATAGTCTCCAATGTCATGGAAATAAATTTTTCCAAATTGATCGGCATCTGGATTTTTTACCAAAATCGTGATCGCAATCGGTGCCCTACTTCCACTGCCGAATATTTTACCCCCCTCTTTTCGAGACAACTCGCCCGCCGTGCGCTGGTTTCCGCGCAGATGGAAGACGTAGATGCTACTGAACTCTTCACTCAAGCACATTCGCAAACCATCTGCCGTATTCGCTTCGAGGAAGCCTGCATTGGTCACGAATCCAATTATGCCGCTCTCTCCAATTCTGTCACTGGCCCATCTAATTGCACGTATATAGCTATCGTAAAGATTACGTAGATTTGTGCTTTCAGAACGCTCAGCGTAAGTGGAGCGTATTCTTTGATCTAAGTGCGGGTAAGAAACATTTTGATTATTATCATTTGCGCTTTCTTGCCCAACCGAATACGGCGGATTCCCGAATATCACCCGGATATCCAGTTCCTTCTGCTTCTTCCGCCGCGCCCCGTTCTGAATCAGCAGCTCGTCAACCAGGTCTTCCTTCTCGTAAAGCTGGAAGGTGTCGGTCAGACAAATACCCTCGAACGGTACATATTCACCGCCGACGATGCTGTGATACACCGCCTCGATATTGATGGCCGCGATGTAATACGCCAGCAGCACAATTTCATTGGCGTGGATCTCGCCCTTGTACTTCCTGGCCAACTGCTCCTTGGAAATCAGCCCGCTCTGCAGCAGCCGGGTGATGAACGTCCCGGTCCCGGTGAAGGGGTCGATGATGTGGACCCCCTCGCTTCCCAGCGACTGGCCGAACTCGGTCTTCAGAATGTGCTCGACGCTGTGGATGATGAAGTCCACCACCTCGACCGGCGTGTACACGATGCCCAGCCGCTCGGTCATCTTCGGAAAGGCGTTGCGGAAGAACTTGTCGTACAGCTCGACCACGATCTTCTGTTTCCCGGCCGCGTTGTCGATCCCCGCCGCCCGCTCCTTCACGCTGTCATAGAACCGCTGCAGCGCGTCCGCCTCCTTCTCCAGCCGGTGCTCCTGCAGCACGTCCAGCACCCCTTGCATGGCCTGTGACATGGGGTTGTGCTGGGCAAAGCTGTAGTCGCTGAACAGCGCGTCAAACACCGGTTTCGTGATCAGGTGCTGGGCCAGCATCTCGATCACCTCGCCGTCACTGATGCTGCCGTTCAGGTCGTCCCGCAGCTCATTGGCGAAGGCATAGAACGCAGCCCGCTCGCGCACGTTCTCGGCGTTCTCGACGATGCCGGTGATGCGGTCGATGTGCGTGTGGGCGATCTTGGCGATGTCGTTAGCCCAGTCTTCCCAGTGGTGCCGGTTGCCCACCTTCTGCACCAGCTTGGCGTAAATGATCTTCTCGATCTCGCCAATCTCGAATTCCAGGTCGTCTTGCTGCGGCCCCTGCGGCTTGGTTTCACCTTGCCCAATCGTGCGTCCGCCCCGACCCGCCTTTTTGTTCGTCTTGTCCGCAGGCGCCTTCTTCACCTTCTTGGCGATCTTGTCCGTGACGGCGATCACCTCCATCTTGCTGGTGTCCTGCCCGATCAGATCGAGCTTGTTTACCATCGCGTCGAAGCGGTCATCGTGCGAGCGCAGCGCCTGCAACACCTGCCACACCACGGCAAAGGTCTTGTTGTCGTTCAGCGCCTCGTGCGGCTCCTTGTCGGCTGGAATCACCACCGGCAGGATCACGTAACCCCGCTTCTTCCCCGGCGCATTGCGCATCACCCGCCCGACCGACTGCACCACGTCCACCTGAGAGTTTCTCGGCGTCAGGAACAGCACAGCGTCCAGCGCCGGCACGTCCACCCCTTCTGACAAACACCGGACGTTGCTCAGGATGCGGCAGGTGTTCTCCGGCGTCTCCGCCTTCAGCCAGGTCAGTTTCTCTTCCTTCTGGCTGGCGTTCATCCCGCCGTCCACATGCTCGGCTTCGCAGACCAGACCAGCCGAGGCGCTTTCGGCGTCCTCTTGCTCCTGGTAAGCCTCCACCACCTTCTGGAACATGCCCGAAATCTGTTTCGAGCTGACCTTGTGCGCATTGGCATTCTTCGGCACCTCGATGACTTGGCAGAACGCCACCGCCCGCCGCATCGGGTCCGCATCCCCGATCAGCTCTTCCTGTGTGCCGTGCTTGGCCAGTGCCTTCCAGCAACCGACGATCTTGGCCGCGTCGTCCACCTGGAGCTGGTTGCTCGCATCCGCAAGCATTCCCTGCAGGCGCCGGCTGACGTGCTTTTCCTCGATCGCTAGCACCATCACCTTGTAATCGACCAGCAGCCCCTTCTTCACCGCCTCTGAAAACGTGATGACGAACAGCTCCGCCCCGTACAGCGCGGGGTCGTCCATCGAGCACAAGGCAACGTTGCTTTTCTCCGCGCTAGCCTTGGCCATGTCCCCGTAAATCCGCGGCGTCGCGGTCATGTACAGCCGCTTGGCTGCCCGGATGAATGCCCCGTCATGCACCTTCACGAAATTGCTTTCGTCGTCGTCCCCGAACGTGGCCCCGGTCGTGCGGTGCGCCTCGTCGCACACGATCAGGTCGAAGTCAGCCAGACTGAATTCCCGCTGCGCCTTGCTGATGACTTCGATGGAATGGTATGTACTGAACACCACGCTCATGTGGTGCCCGTCGTGCCGCCTGCCCATCTCCAAAGCCAGCCGCTGCGGGTCGGTGGTCGCCGGATACCGCAGTTCGTGCATGAAGGTCTGGACCACGTCCCCGTCTTTCTTGCGCTTGTTGCCCACGTCCCCGTCCGAGCACACAGCGAAGCTGTGCAACGGCGTCTCGCTCTCCTGCGTCCACTCGGTCAGCGTCTGCGACAACAGCGACAGACTCGGCACCAGGAACAACACCCGCTTGCCTGGCCCCGCCAGCTTCTCGGCGATCTTCAGGCTGGTGAAGGTCTTGCCGGTGCCGCAAGCCATGATCAGCTTGCCCCTCTCTGCCGTCTTGAATCCCACCTCGGTGGCGTCCAACGCACGCACCTGATGCGTCCGAAGTGATTTCTTCGGCTTCAGCACAGGGGGTTTCTTGGGTTCGTACTGGCTCCAGTCAATCTGACTATTTTCCAAGTCTTGAAGGTCGATCTTCGATACAGGATGTTGCTGTCCCTGCAGCGCATCCTCGGCGTGCTCGCCCCAGTTGTTCGTGGTCGTGATGATGAGCCGACGGGTGAACGGCCTTTTCCCGGATGCGGTGAAAAAGCTGTCAATGTCGCTCTTCTGGACCCGGTAGGTCGGCGCGTAGAACTTGCACTGGATCGCGTGGTATTCGTCTGTCCCCTGCGTCTTAGCAACCAAGTCAATGCCGGTATCTCGTTTATCTATACCCTGCAGTGCCGCCCACTCTGAATATGTCCAAACATCGCTGTAAAGATCTCTGTATGTAGCCTCGTGGCGCAAATAGCAGCAAATCAATTCCTCAAAATAGGTTCCCTTTTCCCGTTCTGTGACAGAGGCTTGACGATATGTATTAAGTAATTTACCAAGAATGGACATGCAATTCCCCACGCTGTTTACGACTGTTGATATCAGTTGAATGAATAAGTCTACCGTCAATTAGCTTGGTTGCGCCGTCAAAGACAGCAAAACTCCGCCCCGGATGGTGTAACATCCACCTCGCTCGCGTTGCGAGCACGGGCTTGGCAGCCCGGTGAACTGGCGCAGTACCAAGCCGCGCCTCACGCGGCTTTTTCACGTCTGTACGGCGTGAGCTGCGTGCATGGCTTCGTCTATGGCGGGCCGTGCGGGAGGGGGCAACCCCTGCCGGTCCCAGTCCCGGTCTGCCAACCCGCACGGTCTGCCACCCCTCTCTTGGCAGGGAGGGAGGCAGGTTCGAGACCTGTTGACTGGAGCCATCATGGCTGACACCACCATTTCCCCCGGCGCCCCCACGCCCGACGACGCTCACCTCCCCGGCCTCGCCGACCTGTTCTCCGACATCGCCGCCGACCTCGACAGCCTGCGCGAACTCGTCGCCTCCTCCACCGAACCCGCCGCCATCCACCGCGTGCTCGGCGAC
>JAAFKB010000147.1 GCA_013299055.1 Sphaerotilus sp. | reverse complement strand
GCCATGCCGGACCACGGTGTGCTGGTCACGACGGAGGCGCCGCCGCCGGAGGACGAGCGGCGGCATCTGGCTTACCGCGACATCGTGGGGGAGTTGCAGGAACTCTCGGTGCAGGTCAGTGGGGTGGCACAAGCGGGACAGATTCTGGCGTTTGCGCGAGGGGAAATTCATCCGTAAGTGCAGTTGTCGAATTTACCGGCAGCACATTCAATCAACTGGTCGAAATACTCTACCGTTAAGCGCGTAGCCTAGCGCAAAGTCCAGCAAGCAGAAGCAAATTAATAGCCGCAGGCACGTCAGCAGCGTGCCTGAATGGCATAGCTTTGATTGCGGAGACCACATTTTTTTTCATTTCGCGATGTCTAATCGCTATTTTAAATATATCCATCACACTGATTTCTTCGAAGCGTATTTTTGCTCCATACCATCCATATAGCGCGGCTGGCGTCATACCACTCGCGCCGAGCCAGCAAAACTGACCAGCGACCATCTCTTGCTCTTGCTCAATCGCCTTGGCAAGTTCACGTTGCTCTTTTTTATTTCGAAGTTCAGCGGCCAACATGAGACGAATGCGTCTGCGTTCATGGCGGCACTTCTCACGAATTTCATTACTCTCTCGTTCCTGATTAATTCTTACCATGTAAGAGCGAGTCGCATAATCAGTCTCCAAGTCAGATGTCATTTCAGGAAATAACAAAGCATACAGACGATCGTGCTTGGTTGATCTGCAGAAACGCTCATCGCATTTTTTGACGGATACGCGTAAGCGAGCGCAGTACGTCTGAAAAATCTGAGCCTGAAGCGCCGTCATGATCGGCTTATATCGCTCCAACGCAAACATGATCATCACAGCATTACCAGTGATCACGCGGTCATCAACTTCAACTGCTTGAACAAGCAGATCCACTAGACACCCACTTTCTGGGTTAGGCGACTCGTATTTGATGCGATCCAAAATACTCAGTAGCTCCCCATTCGATTCAACTCTCCAATGAGGGACACCAATAATCTCGCGATGCACGAGTTCTTTGCGCAGGTCACTTATATCCACCAACTCATTTCCTATCTTGCAACGTGGAGAGCCAAACCAAGAGGCCCTAAGCACTTTCAGATATCCCCGGGCAACAGCAACATCAGAGGCATCAGACAACCAAGACAATAGTATTTGTTTATTTAGCAAACGCTGGCTCTCAACCTCCTGACGAAGACGTTCCGCCGCAGCCTTCACTTCCATCTCATCAAGAATGCGTTTTGCTTGGCTCTCCAAACGCTTCTTTGCCTTGGCAATCTCGGCCGCAATCCAAGGGTGGACAACCCATTCCTTGACGGAAGTGCCAGCCAAGATAATCCTCTCTATTTCTGAAACATGAACCGCCCCAGCCTGAGCGAATAAATCAGCCCGAATTTGGATACACGCAACTCCCGATCGTCGAATTTTTTCTCGTTTCTCATCGCCCAGATAATTTGTGACGGCAGCCTCTATGATCAGATCAAATATGGGGCCATTAAATCCAATTTTTCGTGCCCTACACATCACGTCAGGCACCATGACATCGAATCGACGCTCTAAGCGAACGTTATCTAACTGAAGAACGCTTTCACCACAGAATGCAGTCTCCTCAGCCGTTAAGCCATCAGGCATTTGCTGGCGAACAGGAATCGAAAACTCAGGCACACGAAGTATTTTACTTTTAGCCACGGTTTTCTTGATAAGCCAGTGAAGGATGGTCTCATTTATCTGTTTTCCATCCAATTTCTCCAGCCACTCTTGTGGAATACCGCCGAGATAGAGCGCCTCTTGCTCAGCTAAATCATTTTCTTTGTTAGCATCCAGTTCAGCATCATCCCAGTGGCGCCCCCATTCGATACCGCAATCTGGCAACCTAAGGTGCTGTAATATCTTATCTGAGTCCCAGCCAGCAATCGCTGGATCGCGCACACCGGCTAAAGAGAGCACACAGGCAACACCGCAGTCATCCCTGACCTGATGATGCGTTCGAATAGTGACAAGAAGCTCGCGGCCATCTTCGAGACGAAGAAGAGTGCTTAGGTCATCAATCCATATACGACTCTTAACCTGCACGAGTTCAGTCGAAATTTCCTGTCGAGCTTCAACAAGAACACCCACAGGCGAAAGCCGAGAAACGGTGCGATGCCGGGTCGGCAGGAAAATCGTACCTTGCTCAACAAATAGCTGCAACGCCACGCGTTGAGCTGCAGCACTTAGGCACCTGCTTTCACCAGAACTAGAATGGTGATGCTTGAAATGCCGTCGTTGGGTGCCTGGCTTTTCAAAGTGAGCGGCAGGCTTGTCTGCATTGATGGCGCGGAGATTTTCGCCGCAGCTTAGACAACGACATCGACATGCCAAGCCATTTTCAGTCGGAGCTAACATACCGACATGCACAAGCTTTTTTTCTAAATCGCGAACAGCCCAGAGAAGCAGCGATTCCACGCAATCTTTTTTGTTTTTTATGTGTGATACACCATTCATGACACCACCATCTGTTTTAGCGGTTTACTTTGTTGCGGCGACCCAAAGGGAAGTATGAAGGAAGACAGCGGCATTGCACTCCTTCAGTCTTTTGCATAGTCTAGTCAGCATGACTAGTTTGACCATCCCAAACCCAGGCACCACCGCCCACAGCGCAGCCTCTTGGCCCCTCCAGGACGCCAAGGCCCGCTTCAGCGAACTCGTCCGCCATGCCCGCAGCATGTGACGTTGCATGGCTGTGACGCCGTCGTCGTGGTCGATGAAGGGCGCCGCGTCGGACACACCTTCTCGCAACCCGACCTGATCATCGCCGCCACCGGCCTGTGCCACGGGCTGACCGTGGTGACGCGCAACACGGCCGATTTCGAGCAGGCGCATGGGGCGGTCAACCCGTAGATGGATCACGCTTGACGCCCTCGCCCGATCGCCCTTCAATCTCCACATGACCGTCCCCCGCTTCATCCTCGACCACAGCGACGACATCGCGGCGCTGTGCCGCCAGCACCGTGCGCGGCGGCTGGAACTCTTCGGATCGGCCACCCGGTCGGACTTCTCCCCGGACACCAGCGATCTGGATTTTGTCGTGGCCCTGCCTGAAGACCAGCCACCGGGCGGCTACGCCGCTGCCTTCTTCGGTCTGAAGCAGGGGCTAGAACGGCTGTTCGATCGCCCGGTCGATCTGCTGACCGACGCCTCGCTGGTCAATCCCTATCTGCGCCAGCGCATCAACACCGAACGGGTCGCGGTCTATGGCGCCTGAAGCGGCGACCTGTCTGTGGGATGCACCTCGCCGTCCGCTACCCTAGCGCCCATGCCCTTCCCCCTCGACCTCTCCCCGCTGCGCCAAGCCCTGACCTCGCTGGAAGACAGCCTGCACGTCGTCGCCGACGAGGCGTGGCTGCAGAACCAGTCGGCGGCCGTGCGCAACACACTGTTCGCGGGCGTGATCCAGAACTTCGAGTTCGTTTACGAGCTGGGCATGAAGATGCTGCGCCGGCAGATCGAGGCCGAGTCCGCCACGCCGGGCGAGACGGACCAGCTTGGCTTCCGCGACCTGCTGCGCGTCGGGGCCGAGAAGGGACTCATCGGCGATGTCGAGGCTTGGTTCCGCTACCGGCAGATGCGCGGCACCACGTCGCATACCTACGATCTGGCCAAAGCGCAGCAGGTCTACGAAGGTGTCCGCCCGTTCGTGGCCAATGCCCGTGCGCTGCTGAGCGCGCTGGAACGGCGCACATGAATTCTCCCGACGCGGACGGGCTGGCAACGCGGCTGGCGATCGAACCGCGGCATCTGGAGATCGTCCGGAACCTGCTGTCCCGGCTGGTGCCGAATCGAGAGGTCTGGGCCTTCGGTTCCCGCGCTGGCGGCGGCACCCACCCGCCCAAGCCCTGGTCCGACCTGGATCTGGCCGTGATCGGGCCAGCGCCACTGTCGCTGGACGAGCAGGCCGCGCTGGCCGAAGCTTTCTCGGAATCGGACCTGCCCTGGCGCGTCGATGTGGTGGATGGCGCCACGCTCAGCGAAGCCTTCCGCAAGCGGCTGATCGCCGAGCACCTGCTGCTGCAAGGACCGTCAGCGCCTTGACGCCCAACGGGTCGCGATCCGTGGCACCCGAAGCAGTGCCTACGGACACACAGCCTTGACGGCCGCCCGTTCACCCAATCCATCCGCCAGCCGCTCCACCGCCCCCGACTCCCCACACGCCCCCAGCACCAGCCGATACGTCGCCCGCGTCATCGCCACATACAGCAACCGCCATTCCTCCTCCTCGCTGTGGTGCGCATCCGGCACCGCCTGCAGCCCGACGATGGCGACGGTGTGGAACTCCAGCCCCTTGGAGGCGTGCAGCGTGGTGAGCTTGACGCTGTCCGGCTCCCACGTCCCCGCGCGCTGCAGGCGCTGGGTGCGGATGCCGCGCAGGTGCAGCGCCTTTTCCACCGGGTCGAGCAGGTCATGCCGGCGCGCCAGGATGCCGATGTCGGCGGGCGAAACGCCATCGGCCAGCGCATCGACGAGGCGGTCGGCGATCAGCTCGGCCTCCTCGCGCGGCGTGCGTCCGCGCAGCAGTTCGGGCGCGGGGCCACTGCGACCAGCACCAAGCGGGGTCTGCTGAACGATGTCGCTGTCGCCCTCGCCCACCCCGTCCGGCTCGCCGCCGCGCAGCAACTGGCCGGCGGTCGCGGTGGCGAGCTTCAGCACCTCGGCCGTGTTCCGGTAGTTGACCTTCAGCACGCTGGTGCGCCCACGCGCCTCGATGCCGACGCTGGTGAAGCTGAACTTGCGGCGCGGCTGGCGGTAGATCGACTGCGCGTCGTCGTAGAGCACCAGCAGCGAGTTCGTCGCCGGATCGACCAACTGGGGCGCCAGCCGCAGCCACGCATCCTCGAAATCGTGCGCCTCGTCGATCATCAGCGCGGCGTACTGCGCCCGCGGGATGCGGCCATGCGCCACCGCCTCGACCACCCGGTCGGCCAGCGCGTCGTAGTCCGGCCGGAAGCCCTTCTTCGGGATGCCGAGCTGGTAGGTGTCGGCCATGTCGTAGCACCAGCCGTGGAAGGTCCGCACCTGCACCCGCTCGTCCAGCCCCCGCTGCCGCATCAGCGCGTCGATGCGCGCCGCCAGCGGCCGGTTGTAGCAAAGCACCAGGATCGGCCAGTCCGGCCGCGCCGCGGCGGCCAGCTGCTGGGCGCGGTAGACGAGGATCATCGTCTTGCCCGACCCGGCCACGCCGTGGATGACCCGGTGCCCCTCGCCCATCGAGCGCGCGAGCTGCTCCTGTTGCAGGTCCATCACCAGCATCAGCGCCTCGCTCGGCGACGGCGCCACCGTGGCCCCCGGCCCGCTCGCGTCGTCGTCGTCCAGCAGCGAGGCCTGGGTCTGCAGCCGGATTTCGGGGAAGAGGTGCCAGCGGATGCGGTCGCGCTGCGGCAGGGTCAGCGCCGTCTTCAGGCGGAACTCGACCGTGAACATGCCCCACAGCCGCTCCTGGAAGACGGCCGGATCAAGCTCTTCGGCCAGATCCTCGCGGGTCAGCGTGCGGGCGGGCGGGAAGAACTCGTCCCAGTGCGGATCGGTGATGCGCTGGCGCTCGATGTTGGCGAACACCACGCCGCAGCCCCACGGCACGATCAGGTTGCCGGTGTGGCGGCCGTCGCTCTGGCACAAGCCGGGGTCGCGCTGCATCTGGTTGACCAGCTCGATCGCATAGCCACGGGCCTGCAGACCGGGGTGGATCTTGCTCACCCGCCCCTGCCCGTTCGCGAGGTTCAGCTCGACATCGTGGCGCGAGACGTGGTGGAGCGCACCGGCCCGCCAGCCCTTGACTTCGAGCACCAGCAGGCCGCGACCCGGATGCAGGACCACGAAGTCCGGCAGCCGCCCCTTGTTGCCCACGGGGACGTTGTGCCAGACGAGGTAGTCGTCCTCCAGACAGCGTTGAAGCTGGCGCAGCACACGCCGCTCGGCACCGCCGTCTTCGGTGTTGCGGCAGCGGGCCGCGATCTGGGCAAGCCCCTGTGGAAAGATGGCCAACTCTGCACTCCCCCAGCGTGAATCGCTTTTTATGGTTCGGGCAGAAAGTAGACCACACGGCCACAGGGACCGGGGTGAGCCATCCAGCCGGGTTCAGCCCTTCGGCGCGCGGTACAGCCCGCAGAGCTTGTTCCCGTCCGGATCGCGCAAGTAGGCCAGGTAGAGCTGTCCCGACGGGCCTTCGCGCAGGCCGGGCGGGTCTTCGCAGGTCGTGCCACCGCTGGCCAGTCCGG
>JAAFKB010000146.1 GCA_013299055.1 Sphaerotilus sp. | reverse complement strand
GATGGACATGCTGCGATTGCGGCGCGGAACACCACCGCGACGTGAATGCAGCCAGGAACATCGCCGCGCGCGGACATGCGCGTCTCGCAGGAGGAATCCCCGTCCTTTAGGGCGGGGAGGATGTCAAGACTTCGTTGAGGTGAATGCGCGGTTTGGCGGGATTCATTGGACGATGCCCTTGTCTTTCAGTGCCTGGATCTGCGCAGCGTCGAGTCCGATCTCGCGCAGCACGCGGTCGGTGTCCTGCCCGAGTCCTGGTGCGTTGTGGCGATGGCCGCACGGCGACGCCGACAGCTTCGGCACGATGCCGGGCACGGCGAGCGGGCGGCCGTCGTCCACCGCGACGGTCTGCAGCATCCCGCGTGCCGCGTAGTGCGGATCGGCGGCGATGTCGGCCAGCCCCGGATCGGCGGCCAGGTCGTCACGCCCGATCAGCGCCGGAAAATGCTGTCGCCATTGCCCGCGATCAGGGCGTAGCGACCGTCCACGCAGCGGTGCGCCTGCGCCTGCGCCTGCACCTGCACCAGGATCACACACCCTGCCCCTGCAGATGCTGGATCAGCGCCTCGGTCATCGGCAGGGTGACCCGATCGGACCGCACGCACAGCCGCAACTGGCGCACAGCCCAAGGTTCGGCCAGTGTCACGATCCCCAGCGTGGACGGGTCACTGCCCGTGACCGAGCGCGGAACGACCGCCACGCCGACACCGGCAGTGACAAGACCACACACCGCGGCAAGCCCCCAGACCTGTATGCGCACATCCAGCGTCAGTCCGAGTTCCCTGGCCCGCTCGGTCAAGAAGGTGTGAATGGCCGAACCCGAAGGCAGGCCAACGAACGGCAGCATGGCGCACTCTGCAAAGCGCACCTGGCGGCGCTGCGCAAGGGCATGCCCAGGCGCCACCACCAGGACCAGCTCGTCCGTTCGATAAGGCACAAAGCGCAACGCCGGGTGCTCGCCATCCCAGGCCACGATGCCCAGATCCGCTCGGCCTGACGCCACGGCGGTCACGATCTGCGCACTGGTGCGCTCCTCCAGCATCAACCGGGCATGTGGATACGCGACCAGAAAGCCTGGCAGGTCTTGCGGCAGGAAGGAGGCGATGGCATTGCTGTTGGCCATCAGGGACACCGGCAAGCCATGGCAGTTGGCCAAGGGAGCCAGGTCCATCCGCACCTGCGCCAACTGCGCCAGGCTCGCACGCGCATGCTCCAGAAGAATCTGCCCCGCCGCGGTCGGCCGCACGCCGCGGGCCAGCCGCTGGAACAGCGTCACGCCAAACGCAGCTTCCAGCCCGGTGATCCGCAAGCTGGCTGACGACGGTGCCAAGTGGCAACGCTGCGCACCGAGGGACACGCTGCCCGCATCCGCGATGGCCACCAGCAGCCGCAGATCCGTCATGTCATGGTGAACGGTGGCGTGCCGCAGCACAGACCCAGTTTTTGTCATTTCCGAATCCTACTTTCGAAACAAGTCGCTTGTTGAGCCTGTGCAGCTCAAGGAATATTGGCTGCATGAAAACGTCAACGCCATTTGATTCGTCATTGTCGAACAGACCGCTGGAGGGGCTGCTGGTGGTCAGCGTGGAGCAAGCACTGGCGGCACCGCTGGCCAGTTGCCGCTTGGCCGACCTCGGCGCACGGGTGATCAAGGTCGAACGGCCCGAAGGAGATTTCGCGCGCGGCTATGACCAGGCGGTATTTGGCATGGCGTCGTACTTTGCCTGGACCAACCGCGGCAAGGAGTCGATCGCACTGGATTTCAAGCGCGCCGAAGATGCCGCCCAACTGTGGCGTCTGTGCGACCGCGCCGATGTGGTCATCCAGAACCTGCTGCCGGGTGCCCTGGACCGGGCAGGGTTTTCCGTCGAGGCGATGCAGCGGCGCAATCCACGCCTCGTGACGTGTTCCATCAGCGGTTACGGCGACGACAACGCCACGCGCCACCTGAAAGCCTATGACCTGCTCGTGCAGTGCGAGTCCGGTCTGGTCAGCGTCAGTGGTGTGCCAGGGACACCGGGACGCATTGGCGTGTCGATCTGCGACATCGGCGCGGGCATGAATGCAGCCACCGCGATCCTGGCCGCCTTGGCGCTGCGCGAGCGCACCGGCCGGGGTTGCCATCTGGACATCTCGCTGTTCGACGGCGCTGCAGATTGGATGGCGGTGCCGTACCTCCACCAGGTCTATGGCCAGGGCGCTGCCCAACCCTGCGGACTGCAGCATCCGTCCATCGCTCCTTACGGCGCCTACCGCAGTGCAGACGGTCACACCCTGGTCATCAGCATCCAGAACGACCGGGAGTGGCAACGCTTTGCGCAGTCGTTCCTGCAGCAACCGGCGCTGGGAACGGACGAACGTTTCGCCAGCAATGCACTGCGTGTCCAGCACCGGGACGCCCTGGATGCACGGATCCAGAGCGCCTTCCATGCCATGCCTCTTGGCATGGCGATCGCGGCCCTCGGCGACGCAGGCATCGCCTTCGGCCAGGTGCGCTCGGTCGCGGATCTGGCGCAGCACCCAGCCTTGCGCACAACGCCCATGCCTGTGGGCGATCAGGTGGTGGCGATGGTGGCTTCGCCGCTGCGTGGTCCGTGGGAGACCGCGCAGTTCCGGCCAGCGCCTGCCCTCGACGAGCACGGCACCGCCATCCGCAGCGAATTCCACTGAACCCGCCACCTCGATCCACCCCGCCCAGCACACCGTGGGCATCACCACCAAACGGAAACACGCACCATGAAAAAATCCTCTTCTCCCCTGGTCGGCCTGGCCATCGCGGCACTGGCCACCTCGGCCTCGGCCGAAAGCTTCACCTTGCGCAGCGCGGAGTTCCAGCATGACGGCCTGATCACCCAGGAGCAGGCGTTCAACGGCTTCGGTTGCACAGGCGGCAATGTCTCGCCAAGCCTGAGCTGGAGCGGTGTACCCGCAGGCACCAAGAGCTTTGCGCTGTTCGTGCACGATCCCGATGCGCCGACAGGTGGCAGCGGCTGGTGGCATTGGGTCGTCACCAACATCCCGGCCAACGTCACCCGCCTCGCCAAGGGAGCGGGCAAGGCGGACGGGTCGGCCCTGCCCGGTGGCGCGCAGCAGATCGCCACCGATTTCGGCGCACCAGGCTGGGGAGGCCCCTGCCCCCCCGTGGGCGACAAGCCGCACCGCTACCACTTCAAGCTGGTGGCGCTGAAGGTGGAGCAACTGGATCTGCCACCGCAAGCCACCGCGGCACTGGCCGGCTTCATGGCCCATGCGAACGCGCTCGGCACGGCCACGCTGACCGGTCGATTTGGCCGCTGACCCGACAGACGCCAGAACAGGACAGGCCATGACACTCCCCCTCGACCTCCCCCGACTGCGGCACTGGATCGGCCGTGTCCACGCGCATGAAGACGTGGCAGCGGTAGGCCATGCACGTCTGATGGCCGCCACGGTCGATCTGGATGGCCTGGCCCTGGATATCGGCACGGCACTGCCACCCCTGTGGCACTGGCTCTATTTCCTGGAAGGATCACCCGCCAAGGATCTGGGCCGTGATGGTCACCCGGCACGCGGGGGATTTCTGCCCCCTGTGCCCCTGCCCAATCGCCTGTGGGCGGGTGGACGGGTGGACTTCCTTCGCCCGGTGCCCTTGGGCGCCCTCATGCACAAACGCTCACAAGTGCGCGGTGTCGAGCACAAACAGGGCCGCTCCGGCCACCTGGTGTTCGTGACGGTGCTGCATGAAGTGGTGGTCGGCGGCGACGTGTGCATCCGGGAAGAACACGACATCGTCTACAGGGAGGCGTCTGCTGCGCCAGTGGGCGCTGCTGTCCCGGCGTCAACGGCCCATGGGGAGCTGTGTGCCGACCTGACTCGGCAGTGGACGCCAACGGGTACCCAGCTCTTTCGGTATTCGGCCCTGACGTTCAACGGTCACCGCATCCATTACGACCAGGACTACTGCCGCAATGTCGAAGGCTACGACAACCTCGTGGTGCATGGTCCCTTGTCAGCGACGCTGCTGGCGGGGCTCGGCGAGACCCTGGCCCGGCGACCGCTGCGGCGTTTCGTCTACCGCGGACTCCGGCCGGCCACCCTGGGCCAAACATTGGCACTCAAGGCTCGCAGCCTGGACGATGGCAGCATGGACCTGTGGTCAGCGCTGCCAGACGGCCACCTCTCCATGACAGCGCAGGCATGGGCATGACAGCCGCCACCGCATCGCCCGTGCCATGGCACCTGGTGACCTCGCTGCTGTTTGTGCCGGGGGACGACCCGCTGCGTGTCGCCAAGGCCGCCCGCAGCAGCGCACAGGCCGTGGTCATCGATCTCGAAGACGGCGTACCCGCGGCAGCGGGCAAGGCACGGGCGCGTCAATGCCTGTCCGACGCGGTAGCGGGTGTCCACGCGCAGGGCAAACCCGCCGTGGTTCGGATCAACCACGACCTGCTCCACCTCGAAGCCGATTTGCGGGCCTGTGTACAGGCACACGCCGATGCCTTCATGTGGCCGAAAGCCGCTTCGCCGGACATGCTGCGGCTGATTGACCTTGCACTGCAGCAACTCGGCGCGGACAGGGCAATGGCTTGCATTGCCTTGGTGGAAGACCCCGCCACGGTCGCGTCACCCGCCACGCTGCACACCTTGCTGGCGGCCCCTCGCGTTCAAGCCCTCGCGCTGGGCAGCGAAGATTTCAGCGCCGCCATGCAAGCCCCGCCCAGCGCAGCCCTGCTGGCCCCCGCGGTGTACGCACTGACACTCGCTGCCCGCACCCGATCCTCCGCACGGGTCTACGCCATGCCACACAGCATTGCGGACATCTCGGGGGATTCTGCATGGACCGATGCGGCGCATCGCGGCCGTGCCTTGGGTGCCGACGGCGCGCTGTGCGTGCATCCACGGCAACTGGACGCCGTCAACAGCGCCTTCGCGGTCACGGCCGAAGAGCTGCGTTGGGCCCGGCAGGTGACAGAGGCCGCTGCGGCACAGCCCAACAGCACGGTGTTCGCTGTTCACGGGCAAATGGTCGATGCACCGGTGCTGGCGCGCGCACACCACCTCCTGGCCCGTGCAGGCCAACCCACGTCCGTGTCCCACACCCTGCCTCCCATGTCTACCGAAGGAGACCACTGATGTCCCGTTTGCACAGAACCCTGGTGCTCGCCATGCTTGGCACAGCACTCACCGCCGCCCCCCCGCGGCTCGCCGCACAAACCTATCCGCACAAAAGCGTGACGCTGGTCGTGCCCTTCGCCCCCGGCGGGACCACCGACATCATCAGTCGCATCGTCGCAGACGGGCTGGGGAAAAGTCTGAAGCAGCCGGTCGTGGTTGAAAACAAGGGTGGGGCCGGAGGCAACCTGGGGGCTGCGGCCGTGGCAGGCGCCGTGGCAGACGGCTACACGCTGCTCATGGGCTACAACGGCACGAACGCCATCAACCCCTCGCTCTACAAGAAGACCGGGTTTGATCCGCTCGGCAGTTTCGAACCCATCGGCATGGTGGCGCGGGTCAACAATGCGGTCATCGTGCGGCCCTCGCTGGAGGTCAAGAACCTCAAGGAGTTGGCCGCCTACGCCAAGAACCACCCGGGCAAGCTGAACTACGGCTCAGCCGGTGCCGGCAGCATCTTCCATTTGGGTGGGGAGATCTTCGCAGCCGAGACCGGCACGGCAATGACCCACATCGCCTACCGGGGTGCAGCGCCTGCGCTCACGGACCTCCTGGGGGGCCAGATCGACCTGATGTTCACGACCATCCCGACCGCTCTGCAGCACATCAAGACGCAGAAAGTCCGCATCATCGGCGTGACAGGGGCCAACCGCTCGCCGCTGTTTCCCGAGATACCGACGGCGCGCGAGCAAGGTTTTCCGGGGACCGTGGTGGACTCCTGGTTCGCGCTCTTTGCACCCAAGGGCACCCCTGCCGCGGTAGTCAAGCGCCTGAGCGACGAGCTGCGGGCGCTGATGGCGGATCCCGGCACGGTGAAGAAATTCGAGGAGCAGGGGGCCACGCCCGCGTTCTCGAGCCCTGACGAGCTGGATCGGACGCTGAAAGCCGATCTTCAGAACTGGAAGAAGGTGATCGAGCAAGCCAAGGTCTCACTGGACTGAGCGGCTCCCTCAACTGGTCTCCGCCCGGTCCCGTCCTGCCTGCTTGGCCCGGTACATCGCCTGATCGGCGCGTTCGATCGCACTGTCAATGTCACCCTGCCCCAGGCAGCCGGTGACGCCCGCCGAGAACGTGATCGACAGGCCCGGCGACACCTCGTCGAACGGCGTCTGGCGC
>JAAFKB010000144.1 GCA_013299055.1 Sphaerotilus sp. | reverse complement strand
TCAGCAGGGCGCGGCTGTCGCCGGTGATGCGACAGACCTCGGTGCCGACCTCGAACACGTCGCCCTCGGCCAGCGTCCACTCGACCTGCACCGCAGGATCGCACGCGGTCATGCAGGCGTCGAACCACGCGCGTCCGCACAGGACACCACGCTCCTTGGCCATCACGCGGGCGCGCACCGTGCAGCCACCGGGCACCAGCAGCGCCGTCCAGTCGCAGCGGCCGATGTCTTCGTACAGCGCGTCACGCACGTTGCGGGCGCGGGCGGCTTCGAGGGTTTCGTTGTCGTCGAAGGTGAGGTGGGTCATGGTGGGCACGCAGGGGCAAAGGCAAGGCTGCCGAGCGTAACAGGCCCGACTCCGG
Source organism: Sphaerotilus sp. (assembly GCA_013299055.1). GTDB lineage: Bacteria > Pseudomonadota > Gammaproteobacteria > Burkholderiales > Burkholderiaceae_C > Sphaerotilus. Next base: position 6,253 of record JAAFKB010000144.1, on the reverse strand, counting down.
CTTCAGAGCCAATGCAGCGCCACCGCTGCCACGATGGTGGCTGGCAGCGCCGCCAGCAACAGCCCGAGCGGATGAACGGCGCCGTCGTCGAAGTGGCCTCGCAGGATCGCCAGCCCTGCCGGATTGGGGGCGTTGGCGATGACGGTCAGTCCGCCACCGGTCACCGCCCCCGCGACCAGCGCCACCTTGAACTCGTCGGACAGTCCCGGCACCAGCGAGCCGAGGTAAGTGAGCGCAGCGTTGTCGGTGAAGGCGGTCAGGCCAGCGGCACCAAAGAAGACGGCTTCGCTGCTCATGCCCAGCAGCACGGGCTTGAGCCACCACTGCTGCATCCCGCCCAGCACCACCAGTCCGGCCAGGAAAAACGCCACCAGCAGCCCCTCGCGCAGGATCAGCCGATCCTGGTGGCGCTCATAGGCATGTGAGATCCCGAGAAAGAACAGGAGCAGGCCCATGAACACGGCTGGGTGGTGTGCAAAGACCACCACGCCGACCAGGAACAGCAGGTGGACCACCACCAGACTCAGCGGCACCGTCAGGCGGGCACCACCAGCCTCGGGCGGGGGCAGCGCCGCGAGTTCACGCCGGAACAGCAGCGTCAGCCCGACCGCGTTGACCACCACGGCGATGGCCGCCTTCCAACCGAAGGTCGAGAGCATGAACGCCATGTCCCACCCCCAGGTGCCCGCGACCATCAGCACCGGCGGTGCAGCAAACGGGGTAAGCGTCCCGCCGATCGAGATGTTGACGAACAGCACGCCCAGCGTGGCGTATTTCATGCGCTCGCTGATGGGTTGCGAAAAGAAGCGGCTGGACAGGATCAGCGCGGCCAGCGTCATGGCGGCGGGCTCCGTGATGAACGAGCCCAGCAGCGGCACGCCCGTCATGACCACCAGGAAATACCCCATGCCACCGGGCAGCGGCAGCAGGCGTGCTGTGGCATGCACGACCAGCATCGAGGCCTGCAGGATCGGTCGCGTGGCGGCGATGACCATGATGGCGAACACGAACAGCGGTTCAGTGAAGTTGCGCGAATCGACGTAGGTGGTCGCGGAGGTCTTGCCGTCGATGGCGAACAGGGCCAGCACCAGCACCAGGGCCCAGAAGCCGAACACGATCTCCACTTCACCGAGCAGGTGCCAGAGGCCGGCGTGTCGGGGCTGTGTGTGGGCCAGATGTTCAAACCATTTGGTCGAGAACGTGTGGACAATGGCGACGGCGAACAGGGCCGCAGCGATGAACTCGATGGGGGATGTGGCCATGTTCATGGGCTCCTTGTGTTCACCTCAGCACCAGCACCGGAATCTCGCTCACGCGCAGCAGTGCCGTGGTCGTGCTGCCGACGATCCACTCCCGGATGCGCGTGTGGCCATAGGCGCCGATGACCAGCAGCGACGCGCCGGTGGCCTTCAGGTGGGCGGGCAACTGCTGCTCGGGTTCGCCTTCGAGCAGCGTGGCGGACGCCGTGAAGCCGGCCGCCTCCAGACGTTGCCGGGCCGCGTCCAGCGCCTCCCGGTGTGCCGCCGTGTCACGCCCGGCCATGACCAGCTCGGCCGGCAGTCCTGCCAGCAGCGGGCTTTGTGCCACCCGCTCTACCGCGCGGTGGGCGGTGGTGCTGCCGTCGTAGGCGATGGCAAAACGCTCGGGCACGGCAAAGGCGCCCGTGCTCACCAGCACCGGCCGCTGCACTGCGCGGATCAGACGTTCCAGGTGGTGGTCGAGGTGACGCCGCACCGGATGCAGGTCGCGGTGGTGCTGGCCCAGCACGAACAGACGTGTCTGCGGCTCGATTTCCAGCGCCGCGTCCACCAGCTCGCCGTGCCGCAGCCGGGTGCTGCAACTGGAGACGCCCGCTGCCAGTGCATGCGCCTGGGCGGCGGCCAGCATCTGCCGCCCCGCCTCCTGCGCCAACTGGCCGCGGGCTTCGTCGAGTTCGCCGAGCCGCTGCAGCAGGGATTCCTGCGCACCAAGTCCGATGGCGCCGGTGTAGTCCGCGGGGGCGCTGTCGGTCGGGCGCTCCAGCACATGCAGCAACTCCAGCGGCGCCTCCAGGCGCCCGGCAGCCCAGGCGGACCAGTCGATCACCGATGCGGCCCCCGCGTGTCCGTCGATACAGGCGTAGACCTTGTTCACAGCTTGTGTCCTTCAATGTGCATCAGGTGCTCCAGGGCACCGGGTTTGTGGTATGCCCCGAACCGGTCCACCAGCGTGGCACTGGCCTCGTCCATACCGATGACCTCGACCTGCGTGCCTTCGCGCCGGAATTTCATCACCACCCGGTCCAGCGCGTTGATCGCGGTGATGTCCCAGAAGTGCCCGCGGCCCACGTCGATGACCACGCGGGGCAGCACTTCCTTGAAGTCGAACGAGGCGATGAAACGGTCGGCGGACGCGAAGAACACCTGCCCGACAACCTCGTAGTGCCGCGCCTGACCTGCTTCGACCAGACGGCTGCGGACCCGCATCACCTGTCCGACCTTGTGCGCGAAGAACACGCCCGACAGCAGCACGCCGACGAACACTCCCTTGGCCAGGTCGTGGCTGAAGACCGTCACGGCCACGGTGGCCAGCATCACGACGGACGAGCTGGGCGGGTGCTCGCGCAGCTTGCGGATCGAGTCCCAACTGAAGGTGCCGATGCTGACCATGATCATCACGGCGACCAGCGCGGCCATCGGGATCTTCTCGACCCACGGCCCCAGGAACACGACCAGGATGAGCAGGAACAGCCCCGCCACGAAGGTGGACAGGCGCCCTCGACCACCAGACTTCACGTTGATGACCGACTGGCCGATCATCGCGCAGCCCGCCATCCCGCCGAGCAGGCCGGTGGCGATGTTGGCGGCGCCCTGGCCGATGCACTCGCGGTTCTTGTCGCTGCCGGTGTCGGTCAGGTCGTCCACGATGGCCGCCGTCATCATCGACTCCAGCAACCCGACCACGGCCAGCGTGAGCGAGTAGGGCAGCACCCGCCACAGCGTGTCCAGCGTCAGCGGCACGTCGGGCAGCAGGAACACGGGCAGGCTGTCGGGCAGCTCGCCCATGTCGCCGACCCGGCGCACGTCCAGGTCCAGCGCGATCGCCACCGCCGTGAGCACCACGATCGTGACCAGTGGCGAAGGGATGGCCTTGGTGAGGTAAGGGAAGCCGTAGATGATCGCCAGCCCGGCGGCGGTCATGGCGTAGACGGTCCACGGCATGTCGGTCAGCTCGGGCCACTGCGCCATGAAGATCAGGATCGCCAGCGCATTGACGAACCCGGTGACGACCGAGCGCGACACGAAGCGCATCAGCGCGCCCAGTTTCAGCGCACCCGCGAGGATCTGCAGCACGCCCGTCAGCAAGGTGGCCACCAGCAGGTACTGCAGGCCGTGCTCCTTGACGATCGTGACCATGACCAGTGCCATCGCGCCCGTGGCGGCGGAGATCATGCCCGGCCGGCCACCGGCGATGGCGATGACCACGGCCATCGAGAACGAGGCGTACAGGCCGATCTTGGGGTCCACGCCCGCGATGACGGAAAACGCGATGGCTTCGGGGATCAGCGCCAGGGCCACGACGAGGCCGGCGAGCAGGTCGCTGCGGACATTGCCGAGCCAGTCCTGGCGAAAGGAAGAACGTTGCATGGGAATGTAAAACAGCAAAAACCAGGAGAAAACAGCGCAAGCGGCCCGGCCTCGCGGGGGGAGCGAAGGGGCAGCAACGGACGGGAAGGTGGGCGCGGCGGCGGCAGGGCGCGGCCGGGATCAGCCGATCAGGGCGGCGTGACGGTGCAGAAGTAGCCACGCGGCAACCCGCAACCCGGAAAGCTGACCGGGGCTGGGAGACGTGGCCGAGTGCAAAAGCGCATGCGGCATTGTAGAGGGGTGGTCTTGCTGGCCGGCATACTCGCGCCACCATGGACCTCAAGCAACTCGACTACTTCATCCACGTCGCCGAACTCAAGAGCTTCAGCAAGGCGGCCGTGGTGCTGGACATCGCCCAGTCCGCGCTGAGCCGGCAGGTGCGGGCGCTGGAGACCGAGCTGCACGAGACGCTGCTGCTGCGCACCGGGCGCGGTGTCGAGCTGACCGAGGCGGGGCGGCGGCTGTTCGAGCATGGCGCGGGCATCCTGCAACTGGTCAGTCAGGCGCGCGCGGAGATGACCGCCACCCGTGACGAGCCGGTCGGCCAGATCACGGTGGGTCTGCCGCCGACGATCGGGCGGCAACTGACGCTGCCGCTGATCGACGGGTTCCGGCGGCGCATGCCCCGGGCGCGGCTGGCGATCGTCGAGGGGCTGTCCGCCCACATCGCCGAGTGGATCACCTCGGGACGGGTCGATCTGGGCCTGCTGTACCACCCGGAGGCGCAGCCGGGGCTGGAGATCGAGGCGGTGCTGGAGGAGCGCCTGTGTCTGGTGCAACCCGCCGGCCGGCCACGCGGGCCGATCCGACTGCGTGCGCTGGGGCAGTTTCCGCTGGTGCTGCCGGAGCGGGCGCATGTGATCCGGCGCTTGCTGGAGACGCAGGCGATGCTGGCCGGGCTGCGGCTGGACATCGCCTGGGAGGTGTCGAGCGTGGCGTCGATCCTCGACCTCGTGTGCGCCGGCCACGGCCACGCGGTGCTGACGGCCAGCGCGGTGGCGGCGTCGGGGCGGGCGGATGCGCTGTCGGTGCGGCCGATCGTGGAGCCGAGCCTGCCGAGCGTGCTGTGCCTGGCGGCGTCGTCGCGGCAGCGGGTGACGCCGCTGCTGCGCTTGACCCGCGGGCTGCTCACCGATCTGGTGCGCAGCTTGCCGCAGGCGGCGGCGGTGTCGTCATTGCCGGGGTGAAGCGATGGGCTGCCACTGCGCATCCGCCAGCCCCACCAGCGGTGCCCGCGGTGCCCGCGGTGCGGAAGGTGCTGCGTCCGTGTCGAGGGCGTGTGTCATGTCCATCCTTCATGCCGATCCGGCATAGCAGCTAGTGAGGTGTTGCACTGGTCGGCATGGCGGCAACTGGCCAGAATCCAGCTTCCGCCGCTGCGCACCCTCCAGACCCGGACCCCTGCCGATGTTGAACACTTCACGTCCCGCGATCAAGGGCATTTCGTCGATGGCCACCCGCCAGGTGCTGGCCGACCTCGTGGCGGCGTTTGCGTCACGCACGGGTACCGAGGTGGCGATCGAGTCGGTCGGCGGCGTCGATGCGGCCAGGCGGGTGCAGGCGGGCGAGGCGTTCGACGTGGTGGTCCTCGCCTCGGACGCGATCGACCAGCTGATCGCCGCGGGCCGGGTGCTGGCGGACAGCAAGGTCGATCTCGTGCAGTCCGGCGTCGCGGTCGCGGTGCGGGCCGGGGCGCCGCGGCCGGACATGGCCGATGAAGCGGCCGTGCGCCGCGCCGTGCTGAATGCCCGCAGCCTCAGCTACTCCACCGGCCCGAGCGGCGTGGCGCTGGCCAGGCTGTTCGCGCGGTGGGGCATCGCCGACGAGATCCGCAGCCGCATCGTCACCGCGCCGCCTGGGGTGCCCGTCGGCTCGCTGGTGGCGCAAGGGGAGGTCGAACTCGGCTTCCAGCAGTACAGCGAGCTGATCAACCTCGGGGGCCTCGACGTGCTCGGCCCGCTGCCCCCCGCCATCCAGATCACCACCACCTTCTCGGCTGGCGTCTGCGCCACGGCCACGCCCGCGCAGGCCGACGCCGTGCGCGGGATGCTCGCCTTCATGGCTTCGGCCGAGGCCACCGAGGCCAAGCGCCGCCAGGGCATGGACCCGGCCTGAGCCACCGACCGCGCCCACCGTTCACCAGGAGAGACCCCATGATCATCGACGTACACGGCCACTACACCACCGCCCCGGCCGCCCTCGGGCTGTGGCGTGACCTGCAGATCGCCGCGCTGAAAGACCCCGCCAAGGCGCCGAAGCCCTCGGACCTGAAGATCAGCGACGACGCGCTGCGCGAGTCGATCGAGCTGAACCAGTTGCGCCTGATGAAGGAACGCGGCTCGGACCTGACCATCTTCAGCCCGCGTGCGAGCTTCATGGCGCACCACATCGGCGACTTCCAGACATCGAGCACCTGGGCGGCGATCTGCAACGAACTCTGCTTCCGCGTCAGCGAGCTGTTCCCCGACCACTTCATCCCGGCCGCGATGCTGCCGCAGTCACCGGGCGTCGATCCGGCCACCTGCATCCCCGAGCTGGTCAAGTGCGTCGAGCAGTTCGGCAACGTCGGCATCAACCTGAACCCGGACCCGTCGGGCGGCCACTGGACCAGCCCGCCGCTGTCGGAC
>JAAFKB010000145.1 GCA_013299055.1 Sphaerotilus sp. | reverse complement strand
TCGTGGAATTCTCGGATGGCCGATCGACGCTCTTTGAAAACCTGAGCGATGGTCAGCGGACATTGCTGGGGTTGTTTTGTGACCTGGCCCGCAGGATCAGCATCCTCAATCCCCATCTGGGCGAACGTGCATTGGCTGAAACACCCGGTGTCGTGCTGATTGATGAGCTGGATCTTCATTTGCATCCCAAATGGCAGCGCCGCATCATCCAGGATCTTCGGCGCACCTTTCCGAAAGTCCAGTTCATTTGCACCACACATTCCCCGCAGTTGATTGGTCAAGCCCGGCCGGACGAAATCATTCAACTGGAGGGCTCCCGGACTGCCGCACATCCCGGGCAGAGTCTGGGCATGGACTCAAACTGGATACTGCGCCACATCATGGGCAGTGATGACCGCGACCCTGACGTGGCCAAGGCATTGGACGAGTTGTTCGAGCACATCGAGCAGGCGCGCTTCGACGAGGCCCAGGCGGCGTTGGTGGCCCTGCGGCAGCGCATTGGCGAGCACCCGGAACTGGTGGAAGCCGATGCGCTGATCGGGCGGTACACCCGGCACGACGGGGAGTGAGCGTTTGAAGGCGATCAAGAAACAGGGCGAACCCGCGGCCCTGAAGGACTGGAAGCGCGGCATGCAACAGGGTGCGCCCCAGAACCTGGACTATGGCAACTTGCCCACGCCGGTGAAGGAAGCGGTCAAGGCGGCGTTGCTGGTGGAACAAGGGTATTTGTGCGCCTACACGCTGCAGCGGCTGGCGGCGGCCAGCGAGTGCCACATCGAGCATGTGGAGCCACAAAACGCCGCGCCGGGCAAAAGTCTGGACTACGCCAACATGGCCGCGTGTTGGCCAGACAACGGCGGCAATGTGACCAGTGGATACGGGGCGCCGGTGAAGGCGGGGGCGGCGGTCACGCTGAATGTCGATTTTGTGTCGCCGCACGCACCGGGATGCGAGGCGCGGTTTGTGTATGACGCCTCGGGTGCGGTGCGTCCACGCGGGGACGATGCGGCCGTTCAAGGCACGATCGACCGGGTGCAGTTGGGCCATGACCGGCTGTGCGAATTGCGGCGCAGCGCGGCCCAGGCGTGGGGATTGGTGCTGTCGCCACGCGGGATGCGCAGTCGGCGGCACCTGAAATCGGCGGCAGAGGCGCGGCGCTTCGCGGCCGAGGCGCTGCAGCCCGATGCGCAGGGGCGGCTGGAGCCGTTCTGTGTGGCCTTGTCCCAGATTGCGCTGCGATACGCTGAGAAAGAAGACAGACGTTCCCGGCGGATGCATTCCGATCACGGAGGGAACTGAGCCTGATCACAGGCTGCGCCGATACTTCCTGCTGACGCTCGAACAGCGTGGACGTGATCTGCCCCAGCGATCACATCCGCACGGCGTCTGTTGACACCTCGAACACGTCGCCTCGTCGAAGGCGTTGGTGTGCAGCGAGTTGCAGTTGTCGCAGATCGCGTGGTAACTTGCTCTTCCCGATTGAGTCGCCCTCGGCGCGGTGGCCTGAAGGTCGCTGCACATCCCACACAGACCATGCAGTTTCATCTTGGCTCCCTCCCACGGATTGCCCGCCCGGCGCTTCTCTTCTGGGACAGAGACCGGCCGCTTGTGCTGGTGGCGCAGCACAAGCCTGAACCGGCTCTGGATGATTTGCTGGCCGACCTGCAAGAGAGCATGGCGCTGCAATGGTGGCAAACGACCCTGTCGGGTGACGCCGTTCATCTGCATTTCTACGAGGCTGAACCCAGCCCGCGCCATGCCCACCTCAAGCGCGTGCTGGCCCACAGCGGCGAGGGGGATGTCGCGCATCGTTTGGGCGTTCACCTGACCCATCATTCGCAAGCCGCCCAGTGCTTGCACGACCTGACCCAACTGGCGCACCAGCGGTTTGCACGCATGGCGACCGCACAGGCCACCGACTGGGGCGACTACAACGCCAAAGGGGCTGCGGCCAACAGGCGCCCGGAGCCTTGGCATTGCGTGCTGCTGACCGATCTGCATGCCCTGGCGGAGCACCACGGCAGTGCGTTGCAGAACCTCAGGACGCTGTGCATCCAGGGGCCGCGTGCAGGCATCGTGCCGCTGTTGCTCAGGAAACCCGAGCCTGACTGGCTGCGGCAGCAGAGTGCGCCTTTGTTCATTCGCCACCTGCAGGCTTTCTGGGAAGAGGTGCTGCCGCAGGCGTGGGGGTTGTCGTGGTCCAGGGCGGGTGCGCAGTCCGGGCTGCAGCCGCTGAATCAGGACGCGGAACTCTGGCGGCTGTTGACCAAGTTCGGCTTGACCTTGCAGGCGCAGGCTCAGCCCGAGCAGGCGCAGAAACTCATCGACGCCCTGGTGCAGGGCCAGGAGCAGTCGGGCGAACGCGATTTCGTGAACGTTCGGATCGGCCAGTCGGTCGAGACTGGCAAGCCTGTGGCGTTCCGCATGGGGGAGGCGGCCAATTGCTATCACGCCTTTGTGGCGGGCGCGACGCGCTCGGGCAAATCCACCTTGCTCAATAACCTGATTCTGGGGTTATGCGAGGCGCACGGGCCGGATCGGCTGCAGCTCTCGTTGCTGGATTTCAAGAGCAATGTGGGTTTCGGGATTTATCGGGGGCTGGCGCATGTGGCCGATCTGATCGACAGTCAGGATCCCGCCACGGTGGAGCGGGCGCTGACCCGGTTTGCCGATGAGATTGATCGTCGTGGGCGGCTGTTCGCGCAGCAGGCCAAGCTGGTGAACGCCAATCTCGACAAGTACAACGCCTTGGCGGAAGTGGAGGGCTTCGAGGGGTTGCCGCGCTGGATCATGGTGATCGACGAGGCGCAGGTGCTGTTCGAGAACCGCGCCCTCAAGGGGCTGGCCAGATACATGCTCAGCCGTGTGTCCCGGATGGGGGCGGGATTGGGACTGCACCTGGTCATCTGCACGCAGTCGTTTCAGAACGTGGATTTTGATGGGGATGTCAAGGCGCAGTTCCGCTTGCGTCTGGGACTCAAGCTCGCCAACAGTCAGGATTGCCGGGCGCTGATGGGGCATGACAATGATGCGCCGATGCACTTGAGGGTGAAGGACGGGTTTCCTCGGCAGGCGGTTTTGAATACGGATGATGGGTTGCCGCGCGGGAATCAAGTAATAGACTTGGATTTTCTGCTGGACGAAGAGATTGCGTTACGGCTAGGTGCTTTAAATGCAAGTCGTGCGGCTATTCCGGTGAAGCCCAATATTTTAAATGAATCTATGCGGGTTGAGGATCTTGATGCTGATGCAGAAGATTCTGTTTTGAGTCTACCTCAGAAGGGGTTTGAGGCTTGGCAGGTGGAACTTGACAAAATATAGGTGCCGCGTGGAAAAAATCGAATATTTAAATGAATTGCTTGCGGCTGAAGCTCAATTGGAAAGAATCGAGTTTGAGCGTGAGCAAAACAGAATTGCAATTGAGGCGGCTAGGAAGAGGGCCGAGGTAGAAGCCCTACTCGCTGCGGAGCAGTTAGAGCGTACCAGGGCAAATGAGTGCAGCCTTCAGAGTATACGTGGGTTCCAGTTGCAGTTTTTTGAGGAGATTTCATATGTGCCATTGATTGAACGAAAAATAAATATTGCTATTAATGAGTGGAATCTACTATCTGCTCAGCAGGTGCTTGAGCGCCAAGTAAATGTTGCTGTGTCTGACTTGCATGATTGGCTGCATAAATTTAAGTCTAGGGGAGATGTTTTTTTTCTATTGTATAGGCCGCTCGCTGAAAGCGCCCTCTTGGAAGCAGATTTTCATAGCCTAAACAATTGCATCAAAGATTTAGATAAAAAAATCAAGGATATTGAGGATGCTCGGCGCAAAAATTTTGAAACACAGGAGAATAACAGTAGATTGATTCGCGACCTTGTTGCCAGTGAAGCCTCTTATCATGCAGCGGTCGAAGATCTAAAATTGAGGTTTTCTGCTTTAAGATCTCATGTTGATGGTTTAAAAAAGAGTCAGATAAATAAAAATTTATTTTGTATGGATAAGTTGTTCCTTGGTGTGGAAGGCATCTGGGAGGAAGGTTTTGGAGAAGGGTGGTTTGCAGTTGTGGGGTTTTTTCTGAAATTGTCTGCGACGTTGGCGTGGATAGCTGCTTTCTTTTTAATTGCTGCACCAGTGTTCTTTTGCATTGGATGGGTTTTTAATGATTTTAGGGGCGTGAGGCAGAAGATAATTCCTGGTTTGGCGGGGTTGCAAACAAAATTTGACGAATTTCCTTCATTTGTTCCTGTCGAGGATATAGGCGGCGCCAAGATTGCTATCCTTGCAAGGAACTCGACCGCAGAGATGGTTATTTCTGAAGTCAGATCTGTTCTGTCTGGCCTTGCGATGGGGCAGCATGATAATAATAAAATTATAGATCATGGCTATGACGAGCTTTGTTTTTGTATTTCGGAGGTGGAGAGGGTTGTGAAGACTGAGCGGGTGTGGTCGTGAGAAATTTATATATTACGGCAAAAACTGCACTCAATATTCCAGATGAAAGTGGATGGTTTGTCGATTGGCATTTGCAAGAAGCCTTCAGCGGAGCTCCATGCGAGTGGCTCTCCAGATGTACTTGGGGCGGGGCTGTCCTAGAGGGTGATGGGCACGGCCGACACCTGCCGGACACGCGGCCGTGGTTAGGTGAATCTGGTGTATGGGACTGCACCGAGGTACTACGCCGCCACGGCGTGGCAATCGAAGCGGGGCAGCGCATTCACGCCGCCCGCCCGTGGCGGGCCGTGCTTGACATGGTGCTGGCCCACGCCGCGAAGGGCCGGGTGGCGCGGCATGTCCGCCTGTCGGAATGGTTCGACCCGGTGGACGACGCCGAGGAACTGAACACCTTGCGTGCCGCCGTGGACACCCAATTGAGCCTGCAGCCCGACACGATCCCCGCCTCCATGAAGCCCCTGCTGCACCAATGGCGCGCCCTGCAATCCGATGTCTGGGAAGGCGTCGATCTGTTGGAGTTGACCTGATGCTCGACAGCGGCGCAGCCCTGACCCCGGCACAACACACCCATGTGGTGCTGATGCGCACCCTGGCGCGAGGCTTCGCCGATCTGCCCATGGTGCTCAAGGGCGGCACGGCGCTGCTGCTGTGCTACGGCCTGGACCGCTTTTCCGAAGACCTGGACTTCGATGCTCCCAAGCGTTTCAACGTCGCGGCGCGGGTCGAACGCCTGATGCCGAGAGTGGCGACCCGGCATGACATCCGCGTCGTGAAAGACACCGAGACGGTTCAGCGCCTGAAAATCCATTACGAAGCCCGACAGCCTCCCGGCGTGCAGCGCCTGCTCAAGATCGAAACCTCGTTCCGACAAGCGCCCGTGCTCGAAGAGGTGCGCCTGCACGACGGCATCCGGGTCTATGCCTTGCCGCGTCTGGTCGAGCAGAAGCTCCACGCCTTCGCCCAGCGCACCACGGCGCGTGACCTGTACGACGTGGCGTTCCTGACGCGAATTCATGCCGCCGCGTTCAGCCCGGCCGCCTGGCAAACCCTGCATGAGGCTGCGGCGGATCTGGACGCGCTGGAAGAACGCTTCCTGCCCGCGTTTGAAGACGACGCCATCCTCAACCCCGATCAGTTGCCCGATCTGCTGCTGCAACTGCAAGAAGCCCTGGAGGCACACCCATGAGTCGCGATTACGCCAAGGGCCTGGCCGATGGGCACACCGACGGCCAGACCGGCGACAACCACCTGCCCAGCCGAGCCTTGAAGCGTTTGTTCCAGCCTGATCAGTTGCTGCCGGGTGCGGAAAACCGGCACGACCAGTACCGCAAAGGCTATCTCCAGGGCCACGAAGACGAAACCCGCCTGCGCAGCGCCGCTGCGAGCCTGAACCACCAACCCTTGATCCAGGAGCCTTCCGACATGAGCACCCATGACTTGCGCCACAGCGTGCCGCAGAGTGTCCACAACACCCTGATCTCTCCATCCGCCACCTACACCTCAGGTGGCGGAGGCTCCATCGAGGAGCAGTTGGTGCTGTTGCAGCGGATGCGGGAGTACCTCCATACCCTGAGCCACTTCTTGGACAGCCAGTCCAACGCCTATCAGTCGCGGGTAGATCAAGTTGGCGGTGACGGCCTGCTGCGCGAGATGCACAACGACATCGACAACGACATGCAGCACACCCGCCAGCGCCTCCGGCAGATGATTCTGGAAATCGAGGGCAACGACATTGCAACCGTCGGCCGTTGGATCAACAAGCTGGAATCGTTGCTCTGAGCATCGGTTCGAGGACGCGGCTCACATCGAGCGCCGATACTGCCCGCCCACCTCGAACAACGCCCCCGTGATCTGCCCCAGCGAGCACACCCGCACCGCGTCCATCAGTACCTCGAACACGTTCCCGTTGTCGATCACCGCCTGCTGAAGCCGCTTGAGCATCGCCGGCGCCTGGGCGGCGTGGCGCGTGTGGAAATCGCCCAGCCTCGTGAGCTGAGACACCTTCTCGTCCTCGGTGGAGCGCGCCAGCTCGATCGTCTCCGGGATCTCGTCGCCCTTCGGGTTGCGGAAGGTGTTGACGCCGATGATCGGGTACTCGCCGGTGTGCTTGAGCATCTCGTAGTGCATCGACTCTTCCTGGATCTTGCTGCGCTGGTAGCCCGTCTCCATCGCGC
>JAAFKB010000143.1 GCA_013299055.1 Sphaerotilus sp. | reverse complement strand
TCCGCGGCGTGTTCGACCCGGCGCAGATCGCCGAGTGGAACGAGGAGGTGGTGCGCTACATCGACGAGGTGGGCTACCTGCTGCGGATGCAGGACAAGGCCGGCCTCGACAAATACTTCAGCGCACTGGCCGCCGGCCGGCCGCAGATCTTCAGCCTCTACTGGTCGAAGCCGCAGATGCAGGCCCGCCAGCACCCGAACCTGGCCGTGACGCGGGCGTGGCTGAACCGGCTGTGGACCTTCGAGAAGACCGGCCCGGACGGCAGCGTCACCCGCTTCTTCGACCCCGACCGCCAGTTCAACTACGCCGACCGCATCCGCCGCCGCGAAGCGGGCGACTCGACGCTCGGCCTGTCGCCGCACTCGGATGGCGGCTCGGTGGAGCGCTGGTGCGAGCCGACCTTCCGCCACCTGTACCGCGAGGTGCTGCAGGGCGACCCGCTCGCCTTTGACCCCTTCGACGCCGAGGGCCGCACGCAGACCAAGGAAATCCCCTCCCCCGCCGTCTGCTCCGCGTTCCGCACCTTCCAGGGCTGGACCGCGCTGACCCGCCAAGGCCCCGGCGACGGCACGCTCAAGCTGGTGCCGATCGCCCGCACGATGCCGTGGATGCTGCTGCGGGCGCTGCAACCCGATGTGCCCGAAGGCGACCTCTGCGGCGCACAGCCCGGCCGCGCACTCGGTGCATCGATGCAATGGCACCCCGAGCTGCTCGCCGGGCTGGTGTCGATCCCCGAGGTGCAGCCGGGCGACACCGTCTTCTGGCACTCGGACATCATCCACGCCGTCGAGAACCAGCACACCGGCAGCGGCTACAGCAACGTCATCTACATCGGCGCGGCGCCCTGGTGCGACAAGAACGCCCGCTTCGCCGAACGGCAGGCCACGGCATTCCTGGCCGGCCGCAGCAGCCCGGACTTCGCGCCCGAGGACTACGAACTCGACTTTGCCGGTCGCGCCACGCCGGCCGACCTCAGCCCGCTCGGCCTGCAGCAGATGGGACTGGCGACATGACCGCAACGACCGTGACCCCTGCGATGACCTCTCCCGACTTCCGCACGCCCGATTTCCTGCTCGGCCACATCCGCCACACGCTGGCGTTCTACGACGGCCGCTGCCTCGACCCGACGGGCGGCTTTTTCCACTTCTTCAAGGACGACGGCACCGTCTACGACCGCCGCACGCGCCACCTCGTCAGCAGCACGCGCTTCGTCTTCAACCACGCGATGGCGTACCGGCGCTTCGGCGATCCGGCGTATCAAGCCGCGGCACACCACGGCCTGCGCTTCCTGCACGACGCCCATGCGCAGCCGCAAGGCGGTTTTGCGTGGCAGCTCGACTGGGATGGCGAACGCCGCGTGGCGACGGTGCAGGACGGCACGAACCACTGCTACGGCCTCGCCTTCGTGCTGCTGGCGCACGCCCACGCGCTGATGGCCGGCATCGACGAAGCGCGCACTGGGCTGGACGCGACCTTCGACCTGATGGAACAGCGTTTCTGGGAACCCGCACACGGCCTCTACGCCGACGAGGCGACACCGGATTGGCAGGTCGGCGCCTACCGCGGGCAGAACGCCAACATGCACAGTTGCGAGGCCATGATCGCCGCCTTCGACGCGACGCAGGACCGGCGCTACCTCGACCGCGCCCTGACGCTGGCCACCTCGGTCACGCAGCGGCTGGCCGGGCTGTCGGGCGGGCTGGTCTGGGAGCACTACCGCCCCGACTGGTCGGTCGATCCCGACTACAACCGCGACGACAAGACCAACATCTTCCGTCCCTGGGGCTTCCAGACCGGCCACCTCACCGAGTGGGCCAAGCTGCTGCTGCAACTGGAGGTGCATCTACTGCGGCGGCAGGCCACGTCCGGCGAGACGGTGCCGGCGTGGATCGTCCCGACCGCCCGGCACTTCTTCGACACCGCCATGCGCCACGGCTGGGACGACACGCACGGCGGACTCGTCTACGGCTTCGCGCCGGGCGGCGAGGTGTGCGACGCGGACAAGTATTTCTGGGTGCAGGCCGAGAGCTTCGCCGCCGCCGCACTGCTGGCGGTGCGCACGGGTGATGCCGCGTACTGGCAGTGGTACGACCGCATCTGGGCGTATAGCTGGGCCCACATGGTCGATCACGTCCACGGCGCCTGGTACCGCATCCGCACGCCCGACAACCGCGCCTACTCCGACGAGAAGAGCCCCGCCGGCAAGACGGATTACCACACGATGGGTGCCTGCTGGGACGTGCTACGGGGCCTCGGTGCCTGAGGGAACAGCACATTATTCACATAATAATCACAGCCTTATCAACAGCTTTATCAACAGACTTGTACACAGGCTTATCCACATGCTGCGCCACCTCGTCCTGCTCAAGTTCAAGCCAGACACCACGCCGGCAGCCATCGCCGAGATCACCGCCGCCTTCCACACGCTGCGCACGTCGATCGCCACCGTGCGCGCCCTCGAATCTGGCACCGACATCAGCCCGGAAGGGCTGGCGAAGGGCTACACCCACGCCTTCCTGCTGACCTTCGACGACGCGGCCGGGCGCGACCACTACCTGCCACATCCGGCGCACCAGGCCTTCGTCGCGCAACTGCAGCCGCTGCTGGAGGACGTGCTGGTGCTCGACTACGCCACGGGCCACGCCTGACGAGCAGAAGCCACGTGGTGGGCGGCGACCCGCACGCGGATCGTCGGCTCGGTTCACACTGCGGGTCTGTCGCCCGCTGCCAATGGTCGCCGCTTCGCGGCTTCTGGACAGGCCCCGGACGGCGTTTGCCCGGAGAGCACCATGAAGCCACACACAAGCACACACTGGACCACCTTGTCAACTTCGCAGGGAACCCTCTTTCTGGCCGCCTCGGCGCACGGATTGCAGGGCGTCTGGTTCGACGGTCAGCGCCATTTCGACGGCCCTGCCCCCACCTGGCAGCGCGCCGATGACCACCCTGTGCTGGTGGCGGCCAGCGCGCAGCTGCGCGACTGGTATGCCGGCCAGCGCCGCCATTTCGACCTCCCGCTCGCGCCACTCGGCACCCCGTTCCAGCAGGCGGTCTGGGCGGCGCTGCGTCAGATCGACCACGGCCAGACCCGCACCTATGGCGAACTGGCCGCCACACTCGGGCGCCCTGCCGCATCGCGGGCGGTGGGCGCCGCGACGGGTCGCAACCCGCTGTCGATCGTCATCCCCTGTCACCGTCTCGTCGGCCGCGACGGCGCACTCACAGGCTACGCCGGCGGCCTCGACCGCAAACGCACCCTGCTCGCCTTTGAAACCCGTGCGCCTGGAGTTGCCTTTGAAGCCGCGTGACCTTGCCGACCTGACCCTGCTTGCCGCACTCTGGGGCGGCTCTTTCCTCTTCATGCGCTACGCCGCACCCGCCTTTGGTGCCGTGCCGCTGATGTGGCTGCGTGCGACCATCGCCACGGCCTGCCTGCTGCCGCTGCTCATCTGGCAGGGGCAAGTGGGAACGCTGCGTGAACGGATCGGCTTGGTGACGGTCATGGGCCTGTTCAACAGCGCGATTCCTTTTGTGCTCATCGCCTGGGCAACGTTGTCGATCACGGCGGGATTGGCGTCGATCCTGAACGCGACGGTGCCCATCATGACGGCGCTCATCGGTGCGCTCTGGCTGCGCGACAAGCTCGGGGTCGGGCGGCTGGCCGGGCTGGTGATCGGCATGGCGGGCGTCGTGCTGCTGGCGGCGGACAAGGCGGATTTCAAGCCCGGCGGCTCGGGCTGGGCGCTGCTGGCGATGGTCAGCGCGACGCTGTGCTACGGCTTCGCGGCGAACCACACCAAACGCTACCTGACCGGCGTGCCCCCGATGGTCAACGCCGCGGGCTCGCAGATCGTCTCGGCCGTTGCGCTGACGCCGTTCGCGCTGTGGACCTGGCCGGCCCAGACCCCGGAGCCGCTGGCCTGGGGCGCCGCCGTGGTGCTGGGCATCGGCTGCACGGCCGTGGCCTACGTGCTGTTCTTCCGGCTGATCGAGCGTGTCGGCGCGTCGCGGGCGGTGACCGTGACCTTCCTCGTGCCGGTGTTCGGCACGCTCTGGGGGGCGCTGTTCCTGGGCGAGACCGTGACCGGCGCCATGCTGGTCGGCGGGGCCATCGTGCTGGCGGGAACAGGCTTGTCCACTGGGATCATCCGGTGGCCGAAACGGGGCTGAAATCACCAAAATCCAGTTTCAATTTATTACAAATAAACCCAGGCCGTGTTCAAAAACATACGATTCGCCCGACTTGGACGTTTGAGCATCAAAAAAGCTTTTTTGATTGCTGATCGTTCACTCGTCTTCTGGAAAATTGACGGGTGAACGATCCCCTGTCTCCCCTGCTCCGGCACTTCCCGCTGAACGTCGGCCCGATCCATCCGGCGGGGGTGTCTCCGACCGCCTCCACCGCGGTCACTGGCTGGCTGTACCTGCTGCTGCGCGGCCCTGTGCAGATCGCGCCACACCCTCCCGTGCTGCAACCCGCCTTGCTCTGGCTGCCGGCGCCCACCGCGCACACGCTGCGCCCCCTGAGCGACGACAGCACCACGGTGTGGAGTGCACCCGTGGACTTCGGCGATCCGGCACTGAATCCGCTGATCGCCGCTCTGCCCGCGCTGTGCGTGCGGCCTGTGCGCAAGATGCCACAGGCGATGGCCACCCCCTGGATGCTGCTGGTCAGCGAGATCGGGGCGGCCGCATGTGCGCAGCGCGAGGTGCTCGTGCGGTTGGCGGAGGTGCTGCTGCTGATGCTGCTGCGCCAGCAGGTCGAGCAGGCGCAGGGACAGGTCGGGTTGCTGGGCGCCCTGTCGGATGATCGGCTGCGGCGCGTGCTGAACGCCGTCCACGCCCAGCCGGGCGCACCATGGACGCTGGAGACGCTGGCGGCCGAAGCGGGCTGGTCGCGCACGATGCTGGCAACGCGCTTTCGGGCCGCTGTCGGTGTGCCGCCGGGCGACTACCTCACCGACTGGCGGCTGCGCGTGGCACGGCTGCGGCTGGCGCAGGGCTGGGCGGTGAAGGACGTGGCCGAGGCGGTGGGCTACAGGTCGGCAGCCGCGTTGTCCCGCGTGTGTGCCCAGCGGTTGGGATCACCGCCTACGCTTTGGCGCTCGGGCGGGCGTTGATGCGGTCGCGCCAGTCCTGCAGGTGCAGCAGCCCGGCATCGCCTGGCCGGAACTTCATCAACCCGCGTGCGAACTCGATGGCGCAGAACGCCGTGATGTCGGCGATGGTGAACCGCTCACCCGCCCAGTAGGGCTGCGAGGCCAGCGCCGTGTCGAACACGCGCAGCGACGCTGGCAGCTTCTCGCCCTGCGACTGACCAAACGCGGGGAACTGCGGCTGCTCCAGCGGCGCGAGACCGGGGTGGCAGTGGCGGATCCAGTTGGCGATCGGCAGCAGCACATGGAACTCGGCGCGGCGGTCGTGCATCTCGATGAAGGCGCGTTCGTCGGCGTCGCGGCCCATCAGGTTCGGCTCCGGGTGGTGGCCCTCGAACCAGGTGCAGATGGCGCGGGTCTCGCCGAGGAAGCGGCCGTCGTCCAGCTCCAGCACGGGCACGCGGGACACCGGGTTCTTGGCGAGGAACTCGGGCGAGCGATGCTCCTGCGTGTTGATGGCCACCGGCACGGTCTCGATGGGCAGGTCCGACAGGCCCTTCTCGGCGAGGAACATCTGGACACGGCGCGGGTTCGGGGCGCGGGGGGCGATGTGCAGTTTCACGTGGAACACTCCAGTGGCAAGGCGCCACCCGATGCGGCGCGGACCCCTGGAGCATGGCGGAATTTCAGCCCGGCCGCGTCAGGTCTTCCATGCGGGTGAGCCAGTGCATCGCCTGCTCGCGGTCATCACCGCACATGTCCGCGCTTGGCCGCAGGCCACCGCAGACCGCCGGGCGTTCTGGCTGGCCGAAGATCCGGCAGCGCAGCACTTCATCCAGTTGCACGCAGGGCACACCAGCCGGTTTGCCCTGTGGCATGCCGGGAATCGGGCTGGAGATCGAGGGCGCGGTGCAGCAGGCGGCGCAGCGGGGACGGCATTCCATGGTCAGCCGATCGTGCCACACTGACCGCCTCCCAGATCTGCCGCGGTCCGTCCGCTGTTCCACGTGAAACACCCCCAATACAACCCCGCCCTCGACAACCCGCCGCTGACCGAAGCGGAGATGGACGAACTCGACCAGTTGCTGCTCGCGGCGGCGTCGGACGAGTCGATCATGGACATGGAAAGCCTCGACGGCTACCTGACCGCGCTGCTGCTGTCGCCGACGCTGCCCGACGCCGACGTGTGGGTGCCCGGCCTGTGGGGCAGCGACGATCCGGACAGTTCGCCGTTCGCCAGCGGCAAGCAGACCAAGCGTGTCGTGCAGCTCGCCCTGCGCCACCTTGCCTCGATCGACCGCCAGTTGAAGGAGGGCCCCGATACGCTGGAGCCGCTGTTCGGCATCGCCGAGATCCCCGGCAGCGACGATGCCTCGGACGTGGTGGTGGACGCGGAGCTGTGGTGCATCGGCTTCCTGCACGCCGCGGCGCTGACGCCGGACCACTGGAACGCGATGTTCGACGATCCGGAACTGGCCGACTTGCTGGCCCCGATCATCCTGATGGGCGGCGATCCGGACAGCATGACGCCAGAGCAGGTGGAGATGATCGCCTCGTCCGAAGCCCGTGATGCGCTGAGCCGCATGGTGCCGGAAGCGGTCTCTGCGCTGCACGCACGCGCCGTCGCCGCACGAA
>JAAFKB010000142.1 GCA_013299055.1 Sphaerotilus sp. | reverse complement strand
CTGCGGGCGGCGAGGTGCAGCAAGGCGGTCATGCGGCGGCGCGGTTGAGTTGCGGCAGATCGACGTGGCGGGAGAACTGCGCCGCCAGCCGCGCATCGTGGCTGACCAGCACCAGCGCACTGCCCGCCTCGGCACAGGCGCCCAGCAGCAGCGCGAGGTAGCGGTCGCGCAGCCCCTCGTCGAGCGCCGAAGTCGGTTCGTCGGCGATGACCAGTTCGGGGCGGCCGAGCAGCGCACGCGCCGTGGCCACCCGCTGCTGCTGGCCGACCGACAGCGCGGTGGCGCGGCGGCCCCAGAGCGTGCGGTCCAGTTGCAGCGCGTCCAGCAGCCGCTCGGCTTCGACCCCTGGCGAGCCGGCGGCCGTGCGGGAGCGGGCCGCACGCAGCGCGGAAAACCGGCTCGGCAGCAACACGTTGTCGCGCACGGACAGGTAAGGCAGCAGGTTGAACTGCTGGAAGATGTAGCCGACATGGTCCGCACGCTGGCGGTCGCGGCGACTGGGCGACAAGGTGCGCCAGTCCTGCCCGAGCAGGCTGACTGTGCCCTGGTCCGCCACCAGCACCCCAGCCAGCAGCGACAGCAGCGTGCTCTTGCCGCAGCCACTCGGCCCCCGCAGGAACAGCGCCTCGCCGGGCGCCACGTCGAACGCAGGGAGGTCGAGCTGGTCGCGCGCGCTGCCCGGCCAGCGGTAGCGCAGGTCGCGCACGCGCAGCATCAACGGCCCCAGGTCAGCGTCGTCTGCGCCGGGCGCCTGAGCGTCTGCTGAAACTGGCCCTGCGGCGTGACGATCTGCGCCTGCAGGCGCTGGATGCGCGGGAAGCGGGTCAGCAGGCCGTGCAGGTCGATGCGGCGCAGTTGTGCGGGACTGGTGCAGATGAAGGTGGTCGTGGCGTCCAGGTCGGCGTGTTCACCCACCTTGGCGCCGGGCTGCAAGGCGTCGGCGTCGGCAGTGGCGGCCTGGAAGACACAGCCGGCAGCCGGGTCCGGCGTGAACAGGGCCTTGCCCCGCAGCGCTGTCAGGGCGTCCTGCGCGGCCTGCTTCTCGGCAGCGGTGCGCGGGGCACGTTCGAATCCCAGGAGGCTGTCGAGTGGCGCCGCCAGGTCGATGGACAGCGCCGCACCGTCCAGCGCCACCTCCAGTTGCACGACGCCATGGGCATGGGCCTTGGCGTGGGCATGTCCACCTCCTGCGGCCAGCACGGGCGCGGCGCCCAGCACCAGCCAGGCAGTGACCAGCCATCGGTTCAGCGTCTTCGTCATCACGGGCTCCTGCGCAACCCCGCCAGCAGGGTCTGCGCGTTGTGCTGGAACAGCTTGAGGTAGGTGTCGGCGGCGGTGCCGGGGGCGGACAGCGCATCCGAGTACAGCGTCCCGCCGACCACGGCACCCGTTTCCTTGGCGATGCGCTGCATCAGACGGGCATCGGAGATGTTCTCGATGAACAGCGCCGTCGCCCGCTGCGCACGGATCTGGCGGATCAGCCGCGCCACGTCGGCGGCGGACGGCTCGCTGTCGGTGTTCCAGCGTTGGGCGGCGAGGAACTCGACCCCGTAGGCCGCCGCGAAATGGCCAAACGCATCGTGCGAGGTGACGACGCGGCGCCGGTCCGGCGGCAGTGCGGCGAAATCGGCGCGGGTCTGGCGGTCGAGCGCGTCGATCTGTGCGGTGTAGTCGGTGGCGCGGCGGCGCAGCGCGTCGGCCTGCGCAGGGCGGGCCTGCACCAGTGCGTCGCGGATGCGGGCGACGTAGTGGCGGACGCTGGCGAGATCCTGCCAGGCATGGGGATCGGGATGCGCGCCGGTGCGGCGTGGCGCGAGGCCATCGCTGCAGACCAGCACCTGCCCCTTGAAGCCGGCGGTCTGCACCAGCCGCGTCAGCCAGCCCTCGAAATGCAGCCCGTTGACGACGACCAGATCCGCCTGTGCCACGCGCTTCACGTCGGCCGGCGCGGGCTGGAAGACGTGGGCGTCGGCATCGCGGCCGACCAGGGCGTGGACCTCGGCGGCGGGGCCGGCGACGTTGGCCACCAGATCGGCCAGGATCGAGAAGCTGGCGACCACGCGCAGCGGGCGGGTCGCGCTGTCCTGCGTCTGCGTCTGGGCCTGCGCCAGCGGCCACACCGCAGCGGCCACGGCGCCCAGGCACTGCCGGCGCGTCGTCCTCATGCTGCCGCCCTGCGGCGCAGCAGACCGTCCTGTCGCCCGAACAGCAGCGACACCGCGTAGAACCCGCCCGCCACCAGCACGATCGCCGGCCCGGACGGCAGATCCGCATGGAACGACAGCAGCAGCCCCGCCCAGCCCGACACCATGGCGATCACGGCCGCCAGCAGCGCCAGCGGCCCCAGGTCACGCACCCAGAAGCGCGCCGCAATCGCGGGCACCATCATCAACCC
Organism: Sphaerotilus sp.; assembly: GCA_013299055.1. Lineage (GTDB taxonomy): Bacteria > Pseudomonadota > Gammaproteobacteria > Burkholderiales > Burkholderiaceae_C > Sphaerotilus. The sequence goes on along the minus strand of JAAFKB010000142.1, from coordinate 4,442 downwards.
CACTGCCATCAACGTCCCCATCGCCTGAAATCCCCCGACCAGATTCGCCACCGTCAGCACCAGCAGCACGTTGTGGCTCAGCGCCCCCGGGCCACCCACCGAGCGCAGGAAACCCGCATCGAAACTCTCGACCACCAGCGGCCGGTACAGCAGCGCCAGCGTCAGCAGCGTCACGCTGGTGATGGCCGCCACCAGCACCAGCGCCGCATCGTCCACCGCCAGCACGCTGCCGAACAGCACATGGATCAGGTCCACGCTGCTGCCGTGCGTCGAGATCAGCAGCACGCCCAGCGCCAGCGCGATGAGGTAGAAAGCGGCGAAGCTCGCGTCCTCGCGCTGGCCCGTGCGCCGCGTCACCGCCCCGGCGCCGAGCGCCACCACCAGTGCCGCGACAAAGCCCCCGAGGCTCATCGCCGTGAGCGACAGGCCCGCGATCAGGTAGCCGACCGCCGCACCGGGCAGCAGCGCATGCGCCATGGCATCACCCACCAGGCTCATGCGCCGCAGCACCAGCAGGCAGCCCAGCGGCGCCGCCCCCATCGCCAGCGCCACCACGGCCACCAGCGCCCGGCGCATGAAACCGAATTCGATGAAGGGCTGGAGCAGCGCGGCGTCCAGCGTCACGCCGCGACCTCGTCGCCCGCCAGCACCACCTCGGTCGCGCCCCAGCCCAGCACCCGCCGCGACAGCCGCACGGTCTGGTCGAAATGCGCCCGCACCTGCGCCATGTCGTGCAGCACGGCCACGATGCTGCGGCCCTGGGCATGCCATTGGTGCACCAGCGCCAGCAGGTCGGCCGTGGTGTCCTCGTCGATGGCGTTGAACGGTTCGTCCAGCAGAATCAGGTCGGCGTTCTGCAGGATCAGCCGCGCAAACAGCACACGCTGGAACTGCCCGGCCGACAGATCGGAAATCACCCGGCGTTCACAGCCCACCAGCCCCACCGCGACCAGCGCGTCGGCCACCTCGCGGCGCAGCCCGCCACCGAGCGCCTTCCACAGGCCGATGCGCGACCACGCCCCCAGCGCCACCACGTCGCCGACACGGATGGGGAAGCTGCGGTCGATGCGTGCACTCTGCGGCAGGTAGGCGATGGTCGCGCCGGCAGCGCGGGTGAGGCAGCCTTGCTGCGGCGCAAGCTGACCCGCCAGGGTGTCGAGCAGCGTGCTCTTGCCAGCGCCGTTGGGGCCGACGATGGCCGTCATCGCGCCGCGCTGGATGGTCCCGCTGACGCCTTCCAGCGCCCAGCGTTCCCCGCGTCGCACGCCCACGCTCTCCAGCGTCGACACCGCCGTGCCCATGCCAACCGTGCCGCTCATGCCGACAACCCCCAGCCCACCGCCAGCCACAGCAGCGCCACCAGCCCCAGCGCCCCCGCACAGCGCACCGCCGCACTCGCCATCAGCATGCCGTGCTCCCGCAGTCCGCGCACAGGCCGTGCAGCGTCAGGTCATGGCGCTGCACCCGAAAGCCCGGTGGCGCCAGCTCGTCCATCGTGCCGGGACAGGCATGGATGGGAAACACGCGGTCGCACTGCGTGCAGTGGAAATGGTGGTGGTGGTGGTCTTCGTCGCCGTGGGCGTGGTCGTGGTGCGCACAGGCCGCTTCGTAGCGCGCCGACTGGCCCGGCAGATCGACCCGCGTCACCACGCCCAGCTCCTGCAGCGCATTGAGCTGGCGGTAGACGGTGGACAAGTTCAAGGTGGCGACCTGCTGCTGCGCGAGCATGCACAACTCGGCGGGGGTGAGCGCACGGGCACTCCCCTGCAGGGCTTGCAGGAGGGCGTCGCGCTGGCGGGTCTGGCGTTCGCGGGGTTCCATGCCGCACATGCTAATGCAAAAGCATTTGCATGTAAGAAACACGGTGCGTGATGCCGCGTCGGTCACGGTCTTTTCCCGGCATTACACCAAGATTACAGCGCAAAATCGGCTTCGCAGTCCGACTGGAATCGTTTCCACCCCCACCATGCACGCCCCCACCCGCCCCCGCCTGAACGCCATCGCCGGCCCCATCCTGGGCGAATTCCTGGTCGGCATGACCGTGGCCATGGCCGGACTGTGGCTGGCTTCGCAGACCTCGGACGTGGCGGCGGGCGCCTTCGGCATGACCAACCAGGTGATGGAGACGCTGTTCGTCGTCTTCCGCGTGCTGGCGATCGGCGTCGGCGCGGGGGTGACGCAGGCGGTCGGCGGGCAGCGGCCCGAGGCGGCGCGGCGCACGGCGCTGGTCGGGCTGGGCGCCAGCACCTGGGCGGGCGCCTTCGTGGCGGGCTGGATGCTGCTGGCCAACGAATGGACGCTGGAGGTGCTGAACGCACCGCTCGGTGTGGGCGTGCTGGCCGCACCCTACATGCAGATGCTGGCGCTGGCGATGGTGCTGGAGGCCTACAACCTGACGATGGCCGCCATCCTGCGCGCCCACCTGCACGCCCGCGACACGCTGCAGGTGATGCTGGTGATGCACGGTGTCCACCTGGGGCTGGCGTTCGTGCTGATGCGCGGTGTGGGGAGCTGGGACGGGCTGGGGCTCTACGGCTACGCGGTCGGGCTGATCGTGAGCCGGGTGGTCGGGCTGTTCATGCACCTGCGCTTCTGGCGGCTACGGCTCAAGCTGGTGCCGCACCAGCGTGACTGGTGGGTCTGCCCCGTGCGCTCGCTGATGCCGGTGCTGCGCATCGGGGTGCCGGCAGCGTCGCTGGAGCTGGTCTACCGGATCGGTTTCATGATGTCGCTGGCCGCAGCGGCCAAGCTCGGCGTGCCGGCGCTGGCGGCGCAAGCCTACACGCTGCAGACGCTGAAATACGTCGTGCTGGTGAGCCTGTCGATCGGCTGGGCCTGCGAGATCATGGTCGGCCACCTGGTCGGCGCGGGCGAGTTCCGCACTGCGCACCAGCTCGTGCGCAAGGGGCTGCGCAACGGCATGCTGGCCTCGGGCGCGCTCGCGCTGCTGGCCGCTGTCAGCGCGCCGTGGCTGATGCGTGCCTTCACCCGCGACACCGAGGTCATCGAAGCGGCGCAGACCCTGCTGTGGATCGCCTTCGCGCTGGAAACCGGCCGGGTCGCCAACATCGTCGTGCTGGGCGCACTGCGGGCCACGGGGGATGTGGTCTATCCGGTGGTGGCGAGCATGGCCTCGCTGATCCTGGTGCTCGGCGTCGGCTCGGTGGTGCTGAGCCGCTATTTCGGGTTGCCAGGGATCTTCATCGCCTACGCCGCCGACGAATGGATCCGCGGCACCATCCTCTTCCACCGATGGTCCACCCATGGCTGGGTGCAGCACGCCCGCGAGATCTACCAGCGGATGCGCACACCCGGCGCCGAGACGCGGTTCTGAGTGGTTGCCGCCGTCCTGCCCCGCGTGAACTTCGACACGCCCGCTTGATACGCCAGCAATGTGCAGGCGCGAAAAATCGCCCATCTCCACATTGATCCACCACAAGCCATGGCACACCCCCCACACGGACTCCGCCACGACCTCGAACAAATGGACCTCGCCCGCCTCGCCCAGCGCCGACGCGCGCTGCGGGTGCTGGGTGGCCTGGCGGCGGGCGCGTTGCCGCTGATTGGCTGCGGTGGCGGGGACACGGCCACCGCAGCCACCACGGAAACCACCACGACCGGAACGACCGGGACCACCACGGGCACGGGCGCAGTTTCGTCCTGCTCCGCCATCCCCAGTGAAACCGCCGGCCCCTACCCCGGCGACGGCACCAACTCCAACGGCAGCGGCGTGGTCAACGTGCTGACGCAGAGCGGCATCGTGCGCAGCGACCTCCGCAGCAGCTTCAGCGGCCTGAGCGGCACGGCCAGTGGCGTGCCGCTGACGGTGACACTGCGGCTGGTGAACACCGCCGCGGCGTGCGCCGATCTGGCCGGCTACGCGGTCTACCTGTGGCACTGCACGGCCGACGGCGGCTACTCGCTCTACTCCTCGGGCATCACGGCACAGAACTACCTGCGCGGCGTCCAGGTGGCGGACGCGAACGGCCAAGTCACCTTCACCACCATCTTCCCCGGCTGCTACAGCGGGCGCTGGCCGCACATGCACTTCGAGATCTTCACCAGCCTGGCCACCGCCACCAGCGGCAACAGCGACGTGCGGACCTCGCAGCTTGCCTTGCCTTCGTCGGCGTGTGCGCAGGTCTACGGCGTGGCCAGCGGCTACTCGGCAAGCGTGTCCAACTTCAACGCCATCGCGCTGACCAGCGACAACGTGTTCAGCGACAACGCCGGCGTGGGCCAGATCGCCACGGTCACTGGCAACGCCACCAGCGGCTTCGCGGCGACGCTGACGGTCGGCGTCTGAACCGTGCGGTTCAGACCACGCGCACGCTGATCTCGCCCAGCCCGTCGATGCCGCCACGCATCACCTGACCCCGCACCACCGGGCCGACGCCTTCGGGCGTGCCGGTGTAAATGAGGTCGCCGGGCTGCAGCGCAAA
>JAAFKB010000141.1 GCA_013299055.1 Sphaerotilus sp. | reverse complement strand
GCGTGTTCTACAGCCACTTTGCCGCGCTGGGCCTGGACATCCGGGTGGAGGACACGACGAACAAGGGGCGCATCGACATGGTGGTGCTGACCTGCGGGGTGGTGTGGGTGTTCGAGTTCAAGGTGGTCGAACTCGTGCCCGAGGGCAAGGCGCTGGCGCAGATCCAGGCCAAGGGCTACGCCGAGAAGTACCGCGACCGGGGCGAGCCGGTCCACCTGATCGGTGTCGAGTTCAGCCGGGTGGAGCGCAATCTGGTGGCGTTCGAGGTGGAGACGCTGCAGCCGGGCTGAGTGTCGATTGCCACGCCGCCAGCTCCAGCGGCCGAATCCCGAACCGCACCGCATTCCCCGGATGCAGCGCCCCGAACTCCGCCAGCACCAGCCGCACGAACGCCCCTCGGTCCGCCTCCGGCACCGAGGCCGGCATCACCCGGTGGACCGCCCCTTCGGTCGCCGCTTCCCCGCTGCGCACGATCGCCGCCACCACCTCGCCCAGCGCCCGCCGGTGCCGCAGCCGCAGCAGGTCCGGCACCACCACGTTCTGCTGCACCGCCACGTACTGCTGACACGACCGCGCATACGCCCACACGAACACATCCCGCAGCAGCTCGACCCGGTTCAGCTCGTACACCCCCAGCACCGCGTCCACATACGCCTGCGCCGGCACATCGAGAAATGACAGCGGACACAGGTTTTCCCGGATGAACGGGATGTTCGCCGCCAGCCGCGAGACGCGCTTGTTCACGTCCTCGAACGGCTGCAGGTACGGCAGATGGACCATCAGGAAAAACGCCTGCTCGAACGGATCGACGATCTCCGCCGCCATCTGCACCACGATGCCGAACAGCTCCTCCACCCGCTGCGGCACGGCGATCGGCAGGTACACGCTCCCCCCGATCTCCACCGCCCGCCAACGCAGCCGCCCACAGGCTGACGGGTCGGCCATCAATCCATCGGACAGCAGCGCGTGCAGCGCGACGAGCGTGTCCGGCGTCAGGCGGGCGTGGTCGGGGTCGTGGACGAGGTACTCGATGGCCTGCTTGTGGTTCAGGATCATCTGGGTTTCCAGTGCGTCCTTGCCTTCGGCGGCCTGGCCGTGCGCGATCAGCCGCTCGGTGTCGAGCCGGCTGTAGGTGTTGCCCTCCAGTTGCGACGACGCCCAGGACAGGTCGATCAGCAGGCGCTGCAGGATGTCGCGGGCGAAGGTGCCGGCGGGAGTCTGCTCGGCGGGTGAGCGGCCCAGCGCGTGCAACTGCGCGCGCAGCGCGGGTGGCAGGTAGGCGGTGCGGTTGGGCTGGTACTGCTCCAGAAACGCCACGCGGTAGCCGACCGGCTGGCGGAACTGGCGAGCCTGACGCACGTAGGCGCGGATGTCCCGACCTTCCGGCGACGTGGGGAGATCGATCTCGGCCGGCGTCGGCGCCATGGCCGCACCGCTCGATGGCGCGGGCAGGTAGCGCGCCGCCCGCGCCTGCCCCGTCTTCGAGATCCGCCCCTGTGCCACCAGTGACGCCAGCCGCCGCTGCAAGGTGCGGCGCTGCACGCTGTCGCCCAGCCCGTGCAGCAAGGTGTCAATGCCCACGCCGTCCGGATGCTCGGCAATCCGCTCGACCAGAAGCGCCAGCTCAGGTGGCAGGGTGGCGTGGGGCATGGGGTTCTCCTTGGCGACAGCAGCGGACACAGTATCGCGACAGATTGTGTGTCGCGTTTTCCGATTATTACGACAAGTATCGCGACAATTCCGCGACACCCTCGGCCCGGGCAACACGCCCGAACGACAACAGACCCAGCCGCTGCCCAAGCGCCCCCGCTACCATGCCGCCGATGAACCCCGCCCTCGCCCTGCACGAAGACCCGACCGCGATCGACCCCGCCGCCTGGGACGCCCTGCTCGCCGCCAGCCCGAACCCGACGCCCTTCCTGCGCCATGCGTTCCTCGCCGCCCTGCACCGCAGCGGCAGCGCCGTCACCCGCACCGGCTGGCAACCCGTCTTCCTGACGCTCACCGCCGAGGACGGCACGCTCGACGCCGCCGCCGCGCTCTACCTGAAAAGCCATTCCTACGGCGAATACGTCTTCGACTGGGCGTGGGCGGATGCGTGGCAACGGGCGGGGCAGCGGTATTACCCGAAGCTGCTGGGCGCCGTGCCGTTCACGCCCGTGCCCGGTTCACGGCTGCTGGCGCGCTCGGACGCGGCGCGGGCGACGCTGCTGCAGGCCATCGAGACCTTCGCCCGCGACCAGGGGTTATCGTCCGCCCACCTGCTGTTCCTCGATGAGGCCGACCGCGCCGCCGCACAGGCTCAAGGCTGGCTGCTGCGCGAAGGCGTGCAGTTCCACTGGTCGAACCGCTCGCCCGAGCCATACACCGACTTCGCCGATTTCCTCGCCAGCCTGACCCGCGACAAGCGCAAGAAGATCCAGCAGGAGCGCCGCTACGTGCGCGAGGCGGGGGTGACGTTCGACGTGCTGCGCGGAGCGGAGATCGGCGAAGACGACTGGGACTACTTCTACCGCTGCTACGACAACACCTACCGCGAACACCGCTCGACGCCCTACCTGACGCGGGCGTTCTGGGCCGAGGTGGCGCGCACGATGCGCGATCACTGGCTGCTGTTCGTCGCCCGGCGCGGCGGGGAACGGGTGGCCGCGTCGCTGGTGGCGCTCGATCCGGCGCAGCGCGTGGCCTACGGGCGCTACTGGGGCTGCACGGAGTCGGTGGCGCACCTGCATTTCGCCGCCTGCTACCACGAGCCGCTGGACTGGTGCGTGCGCGAACGCTTCGTGCGCTTCGAAGGCGGGGCACAGGGCGAGCACAAGATGGCACGCGGGCTGCTGCCGGTGAAGACCACGTCGGCACACTGGCTGCGGCATCCCGGGTTTGCCGATGCGGTGGCGCGGTTTCTCGACGAGGAGACGGCGGGGATCGAGGCGTATGTCGGCGAGTTGCGGGAGCGCAATCCGTTCAAGGCGGAACCGTGACCGGTCAGCCAGCCATGCGGGCCACGGATAATGCCCCGCACGCGCACCCTTTCCGATCGGAGCCTGCCATGGGTCACCCCGCCACCCACCCCACGATGACCGCTGCCGACTACCTCGCCTGGGAAACCACCCAGCGCGACCGCCACGAGTTCCTCGACGGCGAGGTCTGGGCCATGGCCGGGGCCGAGGACCGGCATGTGACCGTGGCACTCAACGCGGCCATGGCCCTGAAACAGCACCTGCGCGGCACACCCTGCCGCACGTTCATGAGCGACATGAAGCTGCACGCGGCCAGCGCCAACAGTTACTTCTACCCCGATGTGCTGGTCACCTGCAGCACGGCCGACCGCACCAGTGCGCAGATCAAGCGCGAGCCGACGCTGGTGATCGAGGTGCTCTCGCCCGGCACCGCCGCCTACGACCGCGGCGCCAAGTTCGCGCACTACCGCCAGATGCCCACGCTGCAGGAGATCGCGCTGATCGACCTGGATTCGCGCCGCGTCGATGTGTTCCGCAAGGGCGCAGACGGGCTGTGGGTGCTGCACCCCTTCGCGCCCGGCGAGGGCCTGCACCTGGCCAGCGTGGACCTGCGCATCGCCGACACCGACCTGTACGCCGACATCGACCCGGAATGAACACCACCGCCCTGCGCCTGGCCGCCCTTGCCCCGTTGATGGCTGGGCTGGCCGCCTGCACCACGCTGCCCAGCGACCGTCTGCCCCCCGCGCCCGCCCCGGCGCCGGTGATCACGCTGCCGTCCACGCCAGTTCCGTCGCCGACGCCTTTTCCGCTGCCTGCGCCGGCCCCTGTCCCAGCCCCGGTGCCCGTGCCACCCCCACCGCCCGCCCTGCCCCCGCTGCCGCCCGCCCCCCCGCTGCCACCCGCGCCCCCACCGGTCAGCGCCGCAGACGTGCGCACCGTCGCGCTGCGCGTGCTGCCGCCGAACATCGCCGAGCGCAGCGCCTGGGCCGACGACATCGCCACCACGTTCGCCGCGCTGTCGATCCCCGCACAGGCGCACAAGGTCTGCGCACTGGCCGCCGTGATCGAGCAGGAATCGACCTGGCAGGCCGACCCGCCCGTGGCCAATCTCTCGAAGATCGCCAAGGCCGAGCTGGACAAGAAGCGCGAGCGGTTCGGCATCCCGAAGGCGGTGATGGACCTCGCCCTGTCGAAGACCTCGCCGGATGGTCGCACCTACCAGCAGCGCCTCGACCGGCTGCGCACCGAGCGCGAACTGTCGATGCTCTACGAGGACATGATCCGCGAGATCCCGCTGGGCGCGCAGCTCGCCGGCGGCCAGAACCCGGTGCGCACCGGCGGCTCCACGCAGGTCAGCGTCGCCTTCGCGGCGGAACAGATGCGCGACAGGCCCTACCCGTGGCGCCCGGCCGGCACGCCGCGCGAGGAGGTGTTCAAGCGGCGCGGCGGGCTGTACTTCGGCGCGGCGATGCTGCTGGACTACCCCGTGTCGTACAACCGGATGCTCTACCGCTTCGCCGACTACAACGCCGGGCGCTACAGCAGCCGCAACGCCGCCGTGCAGTCGCTGCTGTCGCAGTTGACCGGCCAGAAGCTCGACCCGGACGGCGACCTGCTGCGCTACAAGGCGGGCGAGCCGGTGTCGCCGCGCACCGAGCCGAGCCAGGCGTGGCGGGCGCTGCTGGCCTTGCAGGGCGAACTCGGCATCAACGCAGCGCAGATCGAGCGGGATCTGAAGCTGGAGAAGCTGTTCGCCTTCGAGCAGTCGCCGACCTACCGACGGCTGTACCAACTGGCGGACAAGCGCGGGCTGAAACCCGCCCGCGAGCAGTTGCCCGACATCGACCTCGACAGCCCGAAGATCCAGCGCAAGCTGACCACCGCTTGGTTCGCGGACCGCTGCGAGGCGCGCTACCGGACCTGTCTGGCGCGGGACGCGGCCGCCGCCGCGATGTCACCGGCCAGCGATCCGAAGCCCTGAGTCAGCGGAACTGCCGCGCCAGATCGTCCATCCGGTGCATCAGCTCCCGGATGCGCCCATTCAGGCGGTTCAGCTCGGCCGACTTCTGCGCCTCGGGCAGCGGCTGCGCCTGCCGACCTTGCCGCAGCAGCGTGCCGGTGCCGTGGAGGTGGGCGCGCTCGGTCTCCAGCGTGCGCAGCTCCTTGTCGAGCCGGGCGTGTTCGCGGCCCCCGTCGTGGGCGCGGCGACCGTGCGGCACTTCGTCGCACAGCCGCTCGAAGCCGTGCCCGTGCCGGCCGGCATCGAACACGACGCGGGGCGCGCACTGCCGCTCCAGCCGGTCGCGCTTGTCGGAGCGGGCGGCGTCGTAGCCGGCGTGGAACAGGTAGGTGTCCGGCCGCACGCCCAGCGCGGCGCAGGCGGCCGGATTGCCCGCCTGGGCATCGGCAGGACGACCGGCCTCGAACTGCCGGCGCCCCACCGCCCGCCAGTCGAGCGTGGCGCAGTACGTCTGGGCGCTCTGGCGGTGGGCCGAGCGGTAGCCCGCCACGTCCACCGCCACGCCGACCCCCGTGCAGCGCGCCTGGATGTGCGCCATGTCCTGCGCGGCGTCGCCTCGGCTGCCGTCGTCGCGGCCCTGCGTGTACCAGTCGCGGCCGCACCACTGCATCAGCCCGGCGCGGTGTCCCCGGTCGTAGGCGGCGCGGTCAGGCGCGATCCCCTCCGCGTCGCACCGCGCCAGCAGGCTGCCGGGCGCGGACAGCCCGTTGGCCCCGTCGCTGCGACCGGCCTGCTCCCAGTTGGTTTCCTCGCACTGCTTCTTCGTGGTCTCGCAGCCGGCCAGCAGCGCCGCCAGTCCGAGCGCCCAGAGTCCCAGCCCCACCCGCATCCTCGATACTGAACCCATGGTCATGTGCATCTCCTGCTCAACGTCCAACACCTGAACACCCAAACACCACAACGGTGAGCGGATTTTGCATTCCCCGGGATCGTCGATGGAACTCCGCCAGCTCCGCTATTTTGTCCGGACCGTCGAACTCGGCAGCATGGGCCGCGCCAGCACCGACCTCGGCGTCGTCACCTCGGCGCTGAGCCAGCAGATCAGCCGGCTGGAGGGCGAGCTGTCCACGCGCCTGCTGCAGCGCACCTCGACCGGTGTCGTGCCGACCGACGCGGGCGTGGCCTTCTGGCGGCAGGCCCAGCTCGTCCTGCGCCACGCCGACGAGGCGGCCCGTGCAGCGCAGCAGGCGCGGCTGTCGGGCCACGTCAGCGTGGGGCTGGCGCCGTCCACGGCCGCCGTGCTCGGCCTGCCGCTGATGCAGGCGATGCGGGCGCGCTACCCGGACGTGCGGCTGCACCTGGTCGAGAACCTCTCGGGCCACCTGACGCAGATGCTCAACGCCCGCCAGCTCGACCTCGCGGTGCTGTTCCAGTCGGAGGCGGCGCGGCGCTGGAGCGTGATGCCGCTGCTCGACGAGGCGCTGTTCGTCATCGGCTCGGCGGCGCTGCCCGGTCTGCCGACAGGCGACGAAGTGCGGCTCGACGCGCTGGGTGACTTGCCGCTGATCCTGCCGAGCGGGCCGCACGGGCTGCGGGCGCTGCTGAACCAGTCGTTCCAGCGCGCCGGCCTGATGCCGCACGTCATCGCCGAGATCGACGGGCTGGCGCTGCTGATGGACGCCGTCTGCGCGGGTCTGGGCGCCACGATCCAGCCGGGATCGGCGGCAGCGCGCTTGCCGCAAGCCGCGCTGCGCCTGGTGCCGCTGGCCGATGACCAGGCGCGGCGGCCGAATCTGCTGGTGAGCCTGTCGGACGACGAACTCTCGCCCGCCGCGCTGGCCACCCGTGTCGTGATGACCGACGTGGCGCGCACGCTGGTCCAGGAGGGCCGCTGGACCGGCGCCCGCCTTCACGAAAACTGAAGACCCGTTGCCGGCAGCGGTCTGGCGCCCGGGCCGAGGGCTGCCTACAGTGTCCCGATTCGCTTCACCCGAACCCG
>JAAFKB010000140.1 GCA_013299055.1 Sphaerotilus sp. | reverse complement strand
GCCGCATCCCGCCCTGCCCGGCCGCCCGCCTGCATCAGCAGCGAGAACAGCCGCTCCGGCGCCCGGAAGTCGCTGGAGAACAACGCCGCGTCCGCCTGCACCGCCGCCACCAGCGTCATGCGGCGGAAATCGTGGCCCTTGGCGACCATCTGCGTGCCGACCAGCACATCGACCTCACCCGCGTGGACGCTGGCGAGCTGCTGCTCCAGGCTGCCCTTGGTGCGGGTGCTGTCGGCGTCGATGCGACCGATGCGGGCACCGGGCAGCAGGTCGGCGAGCTGCTCCTCCAGCCGCTCGGTGCCGCGGCCCATGGGCTGGATGTCCGGATCGCCACAGTCGGGGCAGGCGCGTGGTACCCGCTCGGTGATGCCGCAGTGGTGGCAGCGCAGCGTGCGGTCGAGCTTGTGGAAGACACGCCAGGCGCTGCAGTGCGGGCAGGCGCTCTTCCAGCCGCAACTCGTGCAGTGCAGCACCGGCGCATACCCCCGGCGATTGAGCAGCACGAGGCTCTGCTCGCCACGGTCGAGCCGCTCGCGCAAGGCGTCCAGCAGCGGCGGGGCCAGGGGATGCTGCCGCAGCGCCTGCTTGCCGAACTGCGCGGCGATGCGGGCCAGGTCCACCAGCCGCACCGCGGGCAGGTGGCCGCCACCGATGCGGCTCGGCATCACCAGCCGCCGGTAGCGCCCGCCGCCTGCGTCCACCGGGCCCGCGTTGTACCAGCTCTCCAGCGACGGCGTGGCCGAGCCGAGCAGCACGGGTACCCGTTCGCTCCGGCCACGCCAGACCGCCAGATCGCGGGCCGAATAGCGCGCGCCCTCCTGCTGCTTGTAGGACGGGTCGTGCTCCTCATCGACCACGATCAGTCCCAGCCGCGGCATCGACGCGAACACCGCCATGCGTGTGCCCAGCACCAGATCGGCGTGGCCGAGGTGCGCCGACAGCCAATGCTGCAGGCGCTGCGCCGGGGTCAGGCCGCTGTGCAGCGAAACGATGTGGCGGTCGGGGAAACGCTCGGCGAAGCGGGCTTCGAGCTGCGGCGTGAGGTTGATCTCGGGCACCAGCACCAGCGCCTGCCGACCTGCAGCGAGCACGCGCTCGGCTTCGCGCAGATAGACCTCGGTCTTGCCGCTGCCGGTGGCGCCGAAGAGCAGGCTGGGCTGGGGCACGCCATCGGCCAGGGTGTCGAGCACGGTCTGCTGCTCAGGCGACAGCGCAGGGCGCGCAGGCACGGCCGGTGGTGCAGCGGACCGGGCCGCCTTGTCCGCGGCGGCCGCCGCCTTGTCCAGCCGCTTGAGCCGGCGCGCCAGCTGCACGGCGTCCAGGTCGCGCAAGTCCGGCGGCAAGGCGCTCAGGCCCACTTCGCCGGGGCTGCGCTGGTAGTAGGCCGAGGCAAACCCCACCAGCCGCAGCCACGCAGCGGAGAACGGCGGCAAGGCGGTCAGCGCCTGCGTGATGGCGCGCAGGGTGGGCGTGTCGGCATCGGCGACCTCGGCCTGCGGTGCCTCGGCCAGCCCCCACACGATGCCGCACACCTCCCGCTTGCCCAGCGGCACCCGCACCAGCGTGCCCGCCGGCCACGGCTCGGGCGCCAGATAGTCCAGCACGGCGTCCAGCCGGACGTGGCGCGGCAGATCGACCAGCACACGCAGCCGGTGTGCAGAAGGTGGTACGGCGGGTGGTGCGGGGATGTCCACCGAAGCTGTGGATAACGTTGGGGACAAGCTGGTCAAAGGGCTGTCAAGTGCTTGTCACACATGGTGTTTTCCTGGATTGCCTCAAAAAGAGGCAGCTGGGGTTCACACCGCCGCGGCGCGGATCGCCCGCGAGTGGCGATGCACCGTCTCGACCAGCACCGTCACCGCCTCGGGCGGGGTGTGCTGGCTGATGCCGTGGCCGAGGTTGAAGACGTGGCCAGGGTGCGGGCCGAAGCTGTCGAGCACGCGCATGGCTTCGCGCGCGATGGCCTCGGGCGTGCCGAACAGGACATTGGGGTCGAGGTTGCCCTGCAGCGCGACACGGTGGCCGACCCGCTCGCGCGCCTGGCCGAGGTGGACGGTCCAGTCGAGGCCGATGCCGTCGGTGTCCAGACCGGCGATCTCGTCGAGCCAGATGCCACCGCCCTTGGTGAAGACAATGCGCGGGATCTGCACGCCGTCGTGTTCGCGCTTCACCTGCGCCAGCACGCGGCGGGTGTAGGCGAGGCTGAACTCCTGGAACGCGCCGTCGGCCAGCACGCCACCCCAGCTGTCGAACACCATCACGGCCTGTGCGCCCGCCTCGATCTGGGCGTTCAGGTACGCGGCCACGGAGTCGGCGTTGATGGCGAGGATGCGGTGCATGAGGTCCGGACGGCGGTACATCAGCGACTTGACGAGGCGGTAGTCGTCGCTGCCACCGCCTTCGACCATGTAGCAGGCCAGCGTCCACGGGCTGCCAGAGAAACCGATCAGCGGCACGCGACCGTTCAGCGCCTTGCGGATCGAGGTCACGGCGTCGAACACGTATTGCAGCTTCGCCATGTCCGGCACGGCGAGTTCGGCCACCGCCGCCTCGTCGCGCACGACCTTGGCGAACTTCGGCCCCTCGCCCAGCGCGAAGCTCAGGCCCAGGCCCATCGCATCCGGCACGGTGAGGATGTCCGAGAACAGGATCGCGGCGTCGAGCGGGTAGCGTTCCAGCGGCTGCAGCGTGACCTCGGTGGCGTAGTCGACGTTGGTGGCCAGACCCATGAAGCTGCCGGCCTGCGCGCGCGTGGCGCGGTATTCCGGCAGGTAGCGTCCGGCCTGGCGCATCAGCCAGATGGGCGTGTGGTCGGTGGGCTGGCGGCGCAGGGCGCGCAGGAAGGTGTCGTTTTGGAGGGGGGCGAACATGGCGGGATTGTAGGAGCCGCACCTGACGGCTGAGCGCCACACCCGATACCGGCAGGTGTATAAAGCGCGGCATGCACTCTGCCGATCTGACTGTGACGATACCGAGGCCAGCACGGCGCCGCTGGGGCGTGCTGGGCGTTGTGCTGGTCCTGTCCTGTCTGGCCGGCTGCTCGAACCGGGACGAAGCCGAGGGCCGGGCGGTGAATCTGGACATGGCCCGGGCGGCCGTCGAGGCGGGGCAGGCGCGGCTGTTCGATCTGCGCGAACCCCAGGAGCAGGCCACCGGAGTGGTCCACGGCGCCCACCTGCTGCCCACCAGCCAGTTGCGCACACGCATGGGCGAGATTCCACGCGACCCCGCGCAGCCGGTCCTGCTGATCTGCCAGACGCAGAACCGCTCCAGCAAGGTCGCGGCCGCCTTGCGCGAACAGGGCTACACGAATGTGCGCTACGTCCATGGCGGCATGGGCGGCTGGGCGGGCAAGGGCTGGCCACTGGTGCCGCCAACGCGCTGAGCCGACGATCCGCAGAACCACACCACGCCGAGGCCGTCACCATCCGGAGGACTGGTTCATTCCCTTTGCGCTGAGGTAAGCTAGCCGCGTGCGCTATGCCGTGAAATTCACCACACTTCGTGCGATATCTCTCGTCGTTGCACATCCACCATCCCCCGTCACAGTCTTGGAGACTCCCCCATCATGGTGTTGGAACAACTGGCAACCTGGACACGCCGCCTGGCCGGCGTGCTCGCCTTCACGGCACTGACCGGCTGCGGCTACAACGATTTCCAGCGCCTCGACGAGGAGGTCAAGGCCGGCTGGTCCGAGGTGCTGAACCAGTACCAGCGCCGTGCGGACCTCGTGCCCAACCTCGTCTCCACCGTCAAGGGGGAAGCCAATTTCGAGCAGGAAACGCTCACCAAGGTCGTCGAGGCCCGCTCCAAGGCCACCGCGATCCAGGCCACGCCGGAGCTGATCAACAACCCCGAGGCGTTCAAGAAGTTCCAGGCGGCCCAGGGGGAGCTGAGCGGCGCGCTGAGCCGGCTGCTGGTCGTGACCGAGAACTACCCCAACCTGAAGGCCAACCAGGGCTTCCAGGATCTGCGCGTGCAGCTCGAAGGCACCGAGAACCGCATCACCGTGGCCCGCAACCGCTACATCAAGACGGTGCAGGACTACAACGTGCTGGCCCGCAGCTTCCCGACCAACCTGACGGCGATGGTCTTCCACTACGAGGTCAAGCCGACCCTGGCGGTGGCCAACGAAGCGCAGATCAGCCTGCCGCCGGCGGTGAACTTCGACAAGCCGGCCACGAAGTAAGCCGGGCTGCGCACCATGACCGCCCTGCTGCGAGGTCTGCTCACGTTCGGCCTGTGGTGGCTGCTGGCCCTTGGCAGCCACGCCCAGCCGCTCCAGCCCGTTCCGCCGCTCACCGACCGGGTGATCGACCAGACCGGCACCCTGCAACCCGAGCAGCACCAGGCCTTGGTGGCGCAACTGGCGGCACTGGAGCGAGAGGTCGGGTCGCAGTTCGTCGTCCTGCTGGTCCGCAGCACGCAGCCGGAGGACATCGCCGCCTACGCCCAGCGGGTCGGCGACCAGTGGAAGGTGGGCCGCCGCACGGTGGGTGACGGGCTGCTGGTCGTGGTCGCGACGCAGGACCGCAAGGTGCGCATCGAGGTGGCCAAGACGCTCGAAGGCGCGATTCCCGACCTGATGGCCAAGCGGGTCATCCAGGAGCAGATCACGCCCGCATTCCGGCAGGGCGATGTGGCGGGCGGGCTGTCGGCGGCCGTGCGGGTGCTGGGCGGACTGGCCAAGGGCGAGGGTCTGCCTGCGCCGTCGGCCAGCGACCGCGACGACCACGGCGGTGAAGACAGTCCTGACCCGATGGTGTGGATCCTGCTGACCGTCGTGATGCTGCCGGCGTTTGCCAAGGCGATCGTCGGCGTGTTCGGCCGCAAGCTCGGGCCGCTGCTGACTGGCGGGGGCGCGGGCGGCGTGGCCTGGCTGCTGACGGCCAGTGCGGCAGCGGCGGGGGTGGCGGCGGTCGTCGGGCTGGTCGTGGCGCTGGTGGTCGGCGTGATGGGGTTTCTCTCGCCGCGTGTGACCCGCGGGCGCTCCTTGCCTGCACCGGGTGGCTGGGGCGGCGGTGGCGGCGGATGGGGCGGCGGCTCGTCGGGCGGCGGTGGTTTCTCGTCGGGTGGCGGGGGCGATTTTGGTGGCGGTGGCGCCTCGGGAAGCTGGTGAGCGGGTGAACATGGCCAACGACACGACTTCGACCCCCGACCCGACCCAGTTCCAGCGTGGCTGGCGCCAGTGGTGGCAGCACCTCTGGTCGGACCGCAGCGACATCGCCCATGTCCTCAGCGCCGAGGCCATCACCCGGCTCGAAGCGCGGATCACCGCCAGCGAGCGGGGGCACAGCGGCGAGATCCGGCTGTGCGTGGAGGCGGCGTTGCCGTGGCGCTACCTGCGCGAGGGCGCGAGTCCGCGGGCACGGGCACTGTCGGTGTTCAGCAAGCTGCGCGTGTGGGACACCGAGCACAACAATGGCGTGCTGGTCTACCTGCTGCTGGCCGACCGCGCCATCGAGATCGTGGCCGACCGGGCCCTGCACCGCCACATCGACCCCGACCAGTGGCAAGCCCTGATCGACGCCATGCAGCCGCTGCTGCGCCAAGGGCAGCACGAGCAAGCCTTGCAGAACACGATCGCCGCGCTGGACGAGGCCCTGCGCCACTGGTTCCCGCTCACGGCCGCGCAGCGCAACCCCAACGAGCTGTCCGACCGCGCCGACCTGCGCTGAAAGCAGCACGCCCGCCGCAGGTCTGCACCTGGGCGGGCGTGTCTGGCGCCTCCGGCAACCCTGCGGCTGCCGGGGACACGCAGGTCACTTCACTTGCGGCGGAACTTCTGGATCGCGGCGATCTGCGCGGCCATGGCAGCGAATTCGCCTTGGGCGCGGGCCAGATCGATGTCGCTCTTGGCGTTCTTCATCGACTCTTCGGCGATGCGCTTGGCTTCGACAGCCTTGGCTTCATCGAGGTCATGACCCCGGATGGCGGTGTCGGCCAGCACGGTCACGCGGTCAGGCTGCACTTCGAGAATGCCGCCCGCCACGAACACGAACTCTTCTTCACCGTTGTCCGCGCGCTCGATGCGCACCGCACCCGGACGGATGCGGGTGATCAGCGGAGTGTGCCGGGGCAGGATCCCCAGCTCGCCGTTTTCGCCCGGCAGCGCGACGAACTTGGCTTCACCCGAGAAGATCGAGTGTTCTGCCGAGACGACGTCAACGTGGATCGTTGCCATGTGCTTCCTTCGTGGGGGGTTGAAGAGGAGTCAGCAAACCAGGGGGTGGCGCATCCGTCAGGAGACAGTCTCGCCACCCACCAGGGTTCACTGCATCTTCTTCGCCTTCTCGAAGGCTTCGTCGATGGTGCCGACCATGTAGAACGCCTGCTCGGGCAGGTGGTCGCACTCGCCGGCCACGATCATCTTGAAACCACGGATGGTTTCCTTCAGCGGCACGTACTTGCCCGGCGAACCGGTGAACACTTCGGCGACGTGGAACGGCTGCGACAGGAAACGCTGGATCTTCCGGGCGCGGGCCACGGCCTGCTTGTCCTCGGGAGCCAGTTCGTCCATGCCCAGGATGGCGATGATGTCGCGCAGTTCCTTGTAGCGCTGCAGCACCTGCTGCACGGCACGGGTCGTCTTGTAGTGCTCTTCGCCGACGACGTTCGGGTCCACCTGGCGGCTGTTGGAGTCCAGCGGGTCCACAGCGGGGTAGATGCCGAGCGAGGCGATGTCACGCGACAGCACCACGGTGGCATCCAGGTGGGCGAAGGTGGTGGCTGGCGACGGGTCGGTCAGGTCGTCCGCAGGGACGTAGACAGCCTGGATCGACGTGATCGAACCCACCTTGGTCGAGGTGATCCGCTCTTGCAGACGGCCCATTTCCTCGGCCAGCGTCGGCTGGTAACCCACGGCGGAGGGCATGCGGCCCAGCAGTGCGGACACTTCGGTACCGGCCAGCGTGTAGCGGTAGATGTTGTCCACGAAGAACAGCACGTCACGGCCTTCGTCGCGGAACGACTCGGCGATGGTCAGGCCGGTCAGGGCCACGCGCAGACGGTTGCCCGGCGGCTCGTTCATCTGGCCGTAGACCATGGCGACCTTGGACTTGCCCAGATCGTCCAGGTT
>JAAFKB010000014.1 GCA_013299055.1 Sphaerotilus sp. | reverse complement strand
TGAACCCCAGCCAGCTGTGGGAAACCACGATGGACCCGACCGTGCGCCGCCTGCTGCGCGTGCAGATCGAGGATGCGATCGAGGCGGACAAGGTGTTCACGATGCTGATGGGGGATGAGGTGGAGCCTCGTCGGGAGTTCATCGAGACGAATGCGTTGAGGGCGGCGAACATCGACGCCTGACGTTCAACGTGCCCTTCACCCTCGACCTCTCCCCGCTGCGCCACGCCCTGACCTCGCTGGATGACAGCCTGCGCGTCACCGACGACGTGGTGTGGCTGCAGGCCCAGTCGGACGCGGTGCGCAACACGCTGTTCGCCGGCGTCATTCAGAACTTCGAGTTCGTCTACGAGCTGGCGACGAAGATGCTGAAGCGCCAGATCGAGGCGGAAGCGGCCACACCGGGAGAGACCGACCAGCTGGGCTTTCGCGACCTGCTGCGGGTCGGGGCGGAAAAGGGGCTGGTGCGGGATGTCGAGGCCTGGTTTCGCTACCGGCAGATGCGCGGCACGACCTCGCACACCTATGACGTGAGCAAGGCGCGGCAGGTCCACGAAGGCATCCGACCCTTCGTGGCCGATGCGCGCGGGCTGCTCGAAGCACTGGAGCGCCGGGGATGACCGAGCCGGCCGATGAGGTGGCTCTGGCAGCACGGCTGTCGATCGAGCCGCACCATCTGGCCCTCGTGCGGCAGATCCTGGCCCGGCTGCTGCCCGAACGGGAGATCTGGGCCTTCGGTTCGCGCGCCGGTGGCGGCGCGCATCCGCCCAAGCTCTGGTCGGATCTCGATCTGGCCGTGATCGGCGCCCATGCGCTCACGCTGGACGAACAAGCCGCGCTGGCGGAGGCGTTCTCCGAATCCGATCTGCCCTGGCGGGTCGACGTGGTCGACTGGATCACGCTCGACGAGGTCTTCAGGGGGCGTATCGCTGCGGCGCGGCTGCTGCTTCTTTCAGGATCGCCGCGATCTGGTTCGAGCTGAACTTGCTCTTCCTCATCGGGTAGAGCCTTTCGGGCTGGGCCGCATTCTCTGATTTCGGCGGCTGTTTACTGGCTGGAGAAGCTTACGATGCCGCGACACCGGGGGCACCACATGGTGCGCCTGACGCGCCCTCAGCTCGAACTTCTGGGGGCACATGCCGCTATATTCTTGTCATCCATCGCGAGGTGCTGTGAGCATTAAAGGCGACACACTGATCGGTTACGGCTGACGGTGCAATCACGAGCAGGAAGCTACTCCAGCTGAGGTGCCCATGTACATCGAATCCATAAAGATACAGAACCTGAAACGGCTGCGGGACTTCGAGCTCAAGTTCACGTCGAATGACGGCGCCCCCCGGATGTGGAGCGTTCTGATCGGGGAGAACGGCACTGGTAAGTCCTCGATCCTCCAAGCCATAGCGTTGGCTGCGGCGGGCAAGTTGCTGGTCAATGGTCTGGCCGGGAACAGTGTCGCCCATCTGGCGGACCGGCGGCAGACCGACGACATGAAGATCACGGCGTGTTTCAGCGTCCCCGAGATCGACTCGCCCGTGGCGTCGGTCGCGCCGAAGCGGCGCGCCAAGAGCGCGCCGCCGCCCGCCGTCGGTCGCCGGTTGACCTCGGAAGTGACGTTACGCCCGGCTCAGTCGACGCTGCGAGCCAATTCCAAGTTCGAAGACGAATCCCTTCGCGTCGAGGACGAGGATCCGCTCGACGAGGCGCGCGCGAAGGAACAGACGGGATGGTTCGTCGTAGGGTACGGTGTGAATCGGACGCTCCCGAGCTCGAACAGTTCCGCAGAGCTGGTTCGGCCGACGGTCAACCGCATGCGGTCGCTGTTCGAGCCGACGCAGCAACTCATCAGCACCGACTTCATCACAGCATTCGAGAATGCCCAGGTCACCCGGAAGTATTCGAGCATCCTCCAGAGCGTCCTAATCGACACCGACATCCTTCCCAAGGACATCTCCGCACTCGAATTGCGCGGCCGCAGCGGCATAACGCTCGCAAGCGATCTCGTGGAAAGCGCGCGCTTCTCGCAAACCATGGGGGACTCGACGGTGAAAGTGCCGGCGATCGCCCTCGCGCACGGCTATCAATCGACGATCGCATGGATCGCCGATCTGGTCGGCCACATCGTTTGGGAAGCGCAAAAGCCGCAGGGGAGCACGAAAGCAATCGACTGCAAGACCTTCCAGGGCCTAGTGCTGATCGATGAGATCGACCTCTATCTGCACCCCATCTGGCAGGCGAAGCTCATCCCGGCCCTGAGGAAGAACTTTCCGCGCGTCCAGTTCATCGCCACCACCCACAGCCCGGTCGTTCTGGCGACGCTGGTGCCCGACGAGGTCGTTCGCCTCCAGGTCGATGCGGGAACGGGCAGCGTCCGACGGGTCGCCCCGCATGAGGACAGCGGCGAGTGGGGCAGCGTTCGGTCGGAAGCAGACCTGGATGCACAGCCCGACCCGCGCTCCATGACCGGCACGGAGATGTACCAAGAGTATTTCGGGGTCGAACGGCTGACCCTGAACGAGCAAGGGGAGGACATCCGCGACTACACCGCGATCGCCACCAACCCCTACCGTAACGACTACCAGGAACAGCGGCTGCAGGAACTCACTGCTCGTCTCAAGAAGGCCCATGTCGGCGACTTGGTCGCGCCGGTGGAACGAAGCACGCGAACCGTCGAGCGATGATCAAGCTGGATCTGGGCCCCGAGCCGTCCAAACTGAAGGACAAACGCGAGGAGCGTCTTCCCCTGGCTATCCAGGCGTTCAACGTGCATGGTCACGGCAGCAAAGAACTGAACGAGCTTCTCGACGAGGGCTATCAGGTAGCGCGCCCGACGCTCCTGCACCGGCAGCACAGCAAGTGTGCGTTCTGCGAGAACCTCGAAGACCACGAATCGCGGCCCGTGGAGCATTTCCGGCCGAAGAAGGAGGCGCATGACGACATGTCGGGCAGTGTCATCGCGGTCACAAGCCACTACTGGTGGCTGGCATGGACGTGGTCGAACCTCTATTTTTCCTGCATCCAGTGCAACAAGAACGGAAACAAAGGCAGCCTCTTCCCGATCAAGGCCGGCACGTCGCGCGCCGCGGCGCCGACGAAGCCGCTCGCCGACCCCATCCCGGATTCGTTCTACGATTTCTCGGCAGAGTCTGCGCTCCTGGTCGACCCTCGCACCGACGAGCCTCTCGATCACCTGCAGTGGATCCCCGTGAAGCGCACTGCGCCGCGCGCCACGTGGCGATGGACGATCGAGGGTCTCAGCGACAAGGGCACCGAAACAATCAGGATTTTCGGATTGAAAGACCGGATCGACCGCGTGAACGGCTATCTGGAAGGCCTCAAGTTGACGGCGATCGAGATCGACAAGCACCTCGCCGCTGCTCGCCTTGACGAAGCGCGGGAGGTTTTCACCCGCTTGGTCGTGCAGTACGTCAACAACGCCAGCAGCCCGTTCCGCAATGCTGCCTACTGGGCACTGGACGCGCTCTATCCTGAAGCCGCCCGGAGTGCGCATGGGTTCTGTGCTCTGCCTCGGCCCCACGTCACGGAGAACACAGACCCCTTGCCCGCCCCGAGGGGGAAGAAGGCAAAGAAGCCGAAAGCTCGATCCGGAAGCAGCAAGGACCATCCTAGACCTGGCGGTCAGGCTTGAGCAGCGGCTGGCGAATACTCGGCCCTGACACCCGCTCGCTCGCCCACCCCAGCCGCAACCTTCTCCACCGACCCCGACTCCCCACACGCCCCCAGCACCAGCCGATACGTCGCCCGCGTCATCGCCACATACAGCAACCGCCATTCCTCCTCCTCGCTGTGGTGCGCATCCGGCACCGCCTGCAGCCCGACGATGGCGACGGTGTGGAACTCCAGCCCCTTGGAGGCGTGCAGCGTGGTGAGCTTGACGCTGTCCGGCTCCCACGTCCCCGCGCGCTGCAGGCGCTGGGTGCGGATGCCGCGCAGGTGCAGCGCCTTTTCCACCGGGTCGAGCAGGTCATGCCGGCGCGCCAGGATGCCGATGTCGGCGGGCGAAACGCCATCGGCCAGCGCATCGACGAGGCGGTCGGCGATCAGCTCGGCCTCCTCGCGCGGCGTGCGTCCGCGCAGCAGTTCGGGCGCGGGGCCACTGCGACCAGCACCAAGCGGGGTCTGCTGAACGATGTCGCTGTCGCCCTCGCCCACCCCGTCCGGCTCGCCGCCGCGCAGCAACTGGCCGGCGGTCGCGGTGGCGAGCTTCAGCACCTCGGCCGTGTTCCGGTAGTTGACCTTCAGCACGCTGGTGCGCCCACGCGCCTCGATGCCGACGCTGGTGAAGCTGAACTTGCGGCGCGGCTGGCGGTAGATCGACTGCGCGTCGTCGTAGAGCACCAGCAGCGAGTTCGTCGCCGGATCGACCAACTGGGGCGCCAGCCGCAGCCACGCATCCTCGAAATCGTGCGCCTCGTCGATCATCAGCGCGGCGTACTGCGCCCGCGGGATGCGGCCATGCGCCACCGCCTCGACCACCCGGTCGGCCAGCGCGTCGTAGTCCGGCCGGAAGCCCTTCTTCGGGATGCCGAGCTGGTAGGTGTCGGCCATGTCGTAGCACCAGCCGTGGAAGGTCCGCACCTGCACCCGCTCGTCCAGCCCCCGCTGCCGCATCAGCGCGTCGATGCGCGCCGCCAGCGGCCGGTTGTAGCAAAGCACCAGGATCGGCCAGTCCGGCCGCGCCGCGGCGGCCAACTGCTGGGCGCGGTAGACGAGGATCATCGTCTTGCCCGACCCGGCCACGCCGTGGATGACCCGGTGCCCCTCGCCCATCGAGCGCGCCAACTGCTCCTGCTGCAGGTCCATCACCAGCATCAGCGCCTCGCTCGGCGACGGCGCCACCGTGGCCCCCGGCCCGCTCGCGTCGTCCTCGTCCAGCAGAGAGGCCTGCGTCTGCAGCCGGATCTCGGGGAAGAGGTGCCAGCGGATGCGGTCGCGCTGCGGCAGGGTCAGCGCCGTCTTCAGGCGGAACTCCACCGTGAACATGCCCCACAGCCGCGCCTGGAAAGCGGCGGGGCCCAGTTCCTCGGCCAGATCCTCGCGGGTCAGCGTGTTGGCCGGCGGAAAGAACTCGTCCCAGTGCGGATCGGTGATGCGCTGGCGCTCGATGTTGGCGAACACCACGCCACAGCCCCAGGGCACGACCAGATGACCCGCATGGCGCCCTTCGGTCTGGCACAGGCCGGGGTCGCGCTGCATCTGGTTGACCAGCTCGATCGCGTAGCCGCGCGCCTGCAGGCCGGGGTGGATCTTGCTCACCCGCCCCTGCCCGCTCGCCAGGTTCAGCTCGACATCGTGGCGCGAGACCTGGTGCAGCGCGCCGGCCCGCCAGCCCTTGACCTCCAGCACCAGCAGGCCGCGGCCCGGATGCAGCACCACGAAGTCCGGCAAGCGGCCCTTGTTGCCCACCGGGACGTTGTGCCAGACAAGGTAATCGTCCTCCAGACAGCGATGAAGCTGCCGCAGCACGCGCCGCTCGGCGCCCCCGTCCTCCGTGTTGCGGCAACGCGCCGCGATGTTCTGGTATCCCTGTGGAAAGATGGCCACGTCTGCACTCCCGAAGCGTGAATCGCTTTTTCTGGTTCAGGGCAGAAGCAGACCATACCAACCGGACGCGGGCGGAATCCCTGCCCACCGGCGCACACCAAAACGAGACATCTTGCACAGCCCACCCAGCACGGGCCTGAAGCAGGGGATGGAGATGCTGCGCAGGATGTGGAGCAGGCCACCCCTGCCCGAGCAACCCAGAGCAGTTCAAGACCCTCGGGCAGGCCCGGCCAGCACCTCACGCGCCAGGCAGAGGTCTTCCCACGACCGCGCCTTGTCCAGCGGGTTGCGCAGCAGATACGCCGGGTGGTACGTCACCACCACCGGCACGCCCGGCATCCCCGGCACCGCATGCACCCGCCCGCGCAGCCGCCCGATCGGCTCGCCCGTCTTCAGCAACGACTGCACCGCGAACCGCCCCATCGCCAGGATCAGCTTCGGCTGCACCAGCGCGATCTGGCGTTGCAGATACGGCTCGCACTGCGCCACCTCCTGCGGCTCCGGGTTGCGGTTCTGCGGCGGGCGGCACTTGAGCACGTTGGCGATGTAGACCTGCTCGTGCGCAGGCGCGTCGCTGCGGGTCAGGCCGACGGCGCGCAGCATGTTGTCCAGCAACTGCCCCGCCTTGCCGACGAACGGCTCGCCCTGCTGGTCTTCCTGTTCACCGGGGGCCTCGCCGATGAGCATCCACTGCGCCTGCGGATGGCCGACGCCGAACACCGTCTGCGTGCGCCGCTCGCACAGCGCACACGCCCGACACGACGCCACCGCCGCCCGCAGGTCGTCCCAGCCCATCGCCGCCACGCCACTCGGCTGCAGCGGCACCACGCTGGAGAGCACCGGCGGCGAGGCTGTGGGGCCGGGCCTGGACACGGGTGTCGGCGCAGGCGCTGGCACCTCGGGCACCATGACGGCCACCTCGACCGGAACCGCCGCCGCCACCGCAGGCGCCGCCCACACCCGGATCCCCATCTCCTGCAGCATCGCCCGCTGCCGCTCGTTGTAACCCACGCGGGTGCCCGCACTCATGCTGCCACTCCCGGCTTCAGGGACAGCCGCAGCACCAGCGCATCCTCGCGCTGCCCGCGTCCGTCCGGGTAATACCCTTTGCGCACCCCGACCTGCTCGAAGCCCAGGTGCGCGTACAGCCGCCGCGCCCGCGCATTGCTGGGCCGCACCTCCAGCCACAGCCACTCCGCCCCCGTGCTGCGGGCGTGGTCGATCAGCCGGTGCAGCAGCTGCGTGGCCAGCCCGCGCCCCTGGTGATCGGGCGAGACGGTGACATTCAGCAGATGCCACTCCTCGAACCCGGCCATCGCGACCTGGTAGGCCAGCAGCTCGCCGTCGGGTGCCACCAGGCAGTGCGTGAGGTGCCCCGCCGCGAGCGAATCGACGAAGTTGGCACGGCTCCACGGAAAGGCATACGCCCGCACCTCGATGGCCATGACGGCCTCCAGCAGCGGCACGGCCATCGGCAGCCAGGTCGGAGCCTGCGCGCAGTCCACGGTCACGCCACCGCCGTCGCTGATGCCGCTGCGGCTGCGGCTGCGGCTGAGCGGAGGGTTTCGCGCTCCGCCGTGGTCTGGGCGACCTTGTCGCGCACGTACAGCGGCAGGGCCAGCGCCGGGTCGATCCATGCGCCCTGCCCTTGCGCCACCCGCGCCAGCACTGCCAGCGCCGCGCCGTCCGGCACGGCAGCCGGCCACGTCGCCAGCCCCAGCCGCGCCGCCAGCGGCCCCAGCACCTCGGCCTGCACCGTCACCGCATTGCCCGCCAGCGCCGCCGGGGCGTGCGCGATCGCCTCCGCCAGCGCGGCAGGGCGGTAGAGCGCCACCGGCCCGTCCGCCGTCCAGCCGCCATCCGCCGCACGGCACCAGCGCGCCGCGTAGACCTCGCCCATGCGCGCGTCGAGCACGCTCCACACCGCGTCGCCGGCTTCCCCTTGCTGCCGCGCCGACTCGGCCAGCGCGGCGAGCGTGTCCAGCGCCAGCAGCGGCCGCTCCGTACCCACGGCCAGACCCTGTGCCACTGCACAGGCCGTGCGCAGTCCGGTGAACGCGCCGGGC
The DNA here is from genome assembly GCA_013299055.1 of Sphaerotilus sp. Lineage (GTDB taxonomy): Bacteria > Pseudomonadota > Gammaproteobacteria > Burkholderiales > Burkholderiaceae_C > Sphaerotilus. Next base: position 47,182 of record JAAFKB010000014.1, on the reverse strand, counting down.
CCGTGGCCGAAGGCGATGGCGTCCAGCGCGCGCAGCGCCAGGCCCCCTTCGGCCAGCAGATCGCGGATCGCCGGCAGCAGCGCCGCCGAGGACTGCGCCCCGCCAGGCAGCGCGCGCACCCGCACGTCCGCGCCCAGCACCAAGGCCAGATGGACCGTGTCGGTCGCGGTGTCGAGGGCCAGCAGGCGGGGGGTGGATCGGATAGCAGACATGGCCGCCAGTGTACCGGCCGACCCGGCGCAGCCCGGCCGTGGCGGCTTCGTATGATCCCGGCATGCCTGACATGCCCGACTTGCCCCGCTCCCTGTGCCTGCTGCTGACCTGCGCAGCGTTGTGCCTCCCCGCCGCGGCCCAGACGCCGCTGCCCGAACCCGTCCGCGCCGCGCTGGTGCGAGCGCAGTTGCCCGAGGACAGCCTTTACGCCTGGGTCGCGCCGGTCGAGGGCGGCCCGGCCTGGCTGGCGCACCAGTCCGACACGCTGGCCCACCCCGCGTCGGTGATGAAGGTGGTCACGTCGATCGCGGCGCTGGACCGGCTCGGCCCGCTGTTCCAGTGGCGCACCCCGGTCTACGCCGACAGCAACGGCAGCAGCGGCCATCTCTACGTGCAGGGCCGGGGCGATCCACGGCTGGTGAACGAGCGGCTGTGGTTGCTGCTGCGGCAGGTGATGGCGGCGACCGGGCCGGAGCTGCGCGGCGACCTCGTGCTGGACCGCAGCGCGTTGGCCATCCCCGCTGTCGATCCCGGCGCCTTCGATGGCGAGCCGCTCAAGCCCTACAACGTGCGGCCGGATGCGCTGCTGGTGAACCAGAAAAGCCTGCTGCTGAGCTTGCGCCCGGATGCGGCGCGGGGTGTGGCGCGGGTGGCGTCGGACACGGCGCTGGCCGGCGTGCAGTGGCCGGCCACGGTGCCGCTGGTGGGAGGCGCGTGCCAGGACTGGCGGGCGGGGCTGAAGCTCGATGTCGGCGATCCGCTGCGGCCCCGGTTCGGCGGGGGCTTGCCGGCGGCGTGCGGCGAGAAGGTCTGGCCGCTGGCGTGGCCGGATGCGGCGGGGTTCAACGCGCGGGCGATCGAGGCGCAGTGGCTCGCGCTGGGCGGCAAGCTGCGCGGGCGGGTGCGCGAAGGGCGGGTGCCGGCGGGGGCGGTGCTGGTGGCCGAAGGCGTGTCCCCCACGCTGCCCGAGGTGCTGCGCGACATGAACAAGCACAGCAACAACGCCATCGCCCAGCACCTGATGCTGGCATTGAGTCCTGGTCAGACGGCCCAGCCCCCGCAGCCGGCGACCTGGGAGGGCGCACGGGCCGAGGTGCAGGCGCTGGTGCAGTCCCACGGCTGCCGGGACGACGAGCTGGTGATCGACAACGGCTCGGGCCTGTCCCGCGAGGAGCGCATCAGCCCGCGCTGCCTGGGCCGGCTGCTGCAGTGGGCGTGGACGCAGCCGTGGATGCCGGAGCTGCTCGGATCACTGCCGGTGGCGGGCATCGAGACGACAGCGCGGCGCATCACCTCCGCCGCCGGGCGGGCGCATCTGAAGACGGGATCGCTGCACAACGTCGCCGCGCTGGCCGGCGTGGTGCATGGCGCGGATGGCCAGCGCCACGCGGTGGTGGTGATGCTCAACCACCCGCTGGCGGCGGGGGCCGAGGCGCGGGCGGTGCTGGATGCGGTGGTGGGCTGGTCGATGGGGCCGCGCTGAAGCAGCACCGTCCCCCGTGGCGCTCAGAACGGGTTGTTGCGGGCGCGGTTGAGCGCCGTGAGCCCGACGCGGGCATGGAAGGTCACGCCCAGGTACTGCGCATCGGCCCACAGGTAGCGGGAGGCGACACCCCCCGCGCCGCTGACCAGCGTGGTGTCGGTGCAGTTCGGCAGGACGGCGGTGGTCAGGCAGGCCGGGTCCACCACGTTCGTCAGCGCGTTGGCGGCCAGCTTGGTGGTGTCGGCCAGGCTCAAGGCCAGCTCGTCGGCCGTGATCAGGGCGGCGTAGCGGCCGTCGTTGATCACCTCCAGGCGCAGCCCCGAGATGAAGTCCAGCGTCAGCTCGCGCAGCAGCGTCTGGCGATCGAGGCTGCCGGTGCGGGTGACTTCGGTGGCGGCGTAGGGGGAGTAGCCGAGGTTGGGGGGCGTCGCGTAGAGCACGCGGGCGCCGGAGCCCTGGTTGGCCATGGTGTTGACCAGGGCGCCCAGCGTCTTGCCCACGGCGGTCACCTGGGCCTTGGCCTGGGCACGGGTCAGGGTGCCGGCGTCGTAGGCGGCGTAGGCGTCCAGGATGTCGTGCTGGCCGGCCATCACCGTCACCAGCGTCTCGGGGGTGAAGGCGCCCTGCAGCGGTGCCGCGGCGCGGACGACATCGGCCACGCGGGCCTTGGCGGTGGCCTGCATGTCCGCGGCCAGCGTGGTCACGCCGCCGGGGTTGCACTCCTTGAAGACCATGCCGTAGGCGGAAGCGACCACCTGCGGCCAGATCGGGTGGGTGGCGCAATCGAAGGTCACGCCGTCGGCCTTGAGCGCATTGACGCTGTGCTTGCTGCCGTTGGGGTTGATCAGGCTGATTTCGTCGCCGAACACCACCATCCGGGTCGGCACATAGGCTTCGACGCGCGAGGACGATCCGCCGCAGCCGGACAAGGTGGCCAGCATGGCGGCGAGCAGCGCCGGGGCGAGGAGAGACTTCAGGACACGCATGCAAACTCCAGTTCGGCGTTCGGGTTTCAGGCCGCCGCAGCACGCTGCAGGCGGTCGCGGACGCCTTCCCACTCGGGCAACGACGGGGGCGTTTCCACCCAGATCAACGGGGTGCCGCTCGCGTCCAGCGTGCGCAGCACCGCAAACAGCTCGTGCGCCACGGCCGCAGCGTCGTCGGGCATGCGCCGCAGCACCACACCCGCCACCGCCGGCCGACGGCTGCGGGAATATACCGCCAGCGTCGGCGCGGCAGATGAAGCTTTGTGGCCGACCTTGTCGCCAGCCGAGGCCCAGACGGTCAGGGCGGCGTCCAGTTGCGCGGCAGTCATGAGCCGGACCCTGGCCTGCGGAGCGTAATGCGCCTCCAGGGTGCCGGAGGCGCGTGGGGCGGTGGCGTCGCGGCTGCGCAGTGGCGCGCCGGCCGCCGCCTCGATCGCGGCCACGGTCAGACAGCCGGGCCGCAGCAGCACCGGATGCCCGCGGCTGCAATCGACGATCGCCGACTCGATGCCCACCGCGCAATCGCCGCCGTCCAGCACCATCAGGTCCGGCTCGGCCTCGAATTCGCTGGCGACGTGCACGGCCTGTGTCGGGCTGACGCGGCCGAAGCGGTTGGCGCTGGGTGCTGCGACGCCCGGCACGCCCGCCTCGGCCGCCGCCCGCAGCAGGGCCAGCGCCACCGGGTGGTCCGGGCAGCGCAGGCCGACCGTGTCCTGCCCGCCAGCCGCCTCGCGCCCGATGCCGTCACGGCGCGGCACGATCACCGTGAGCGGCCCCGGCCAGAACGCCGCCATCAGCCGCTGGGCGACTGGCGGCAGTGCGGCGGCAAACGCACCAGCACCCGCCACGTCGGCCACATGCACGATCAGCGGGTGGTCGCTCGGGCGGCCCTTGGCGGTGAAGATCTTCGCCACGGCGTCGGCCGCATCGGCCCGTGCGCCCAGCCCGTAGACCGTCTCGGTCGGAAACGCCACCAGCGCGCCCGCCGCCAGCCGCGCCACGGCCTCCGGCAGCGCGGCGGCGAGGGCTGCGGGGGTGGTGGCGTCAATCAGCCGTGCCATGTCGCCATCCTGCCTTCAGAACGCCGGCAGGCCCAGCAGCGCCGCCGCCTGCAAGGCCACGTCACGCGCCGCCGCCGGGGTGGCCGCCGTGACCGTCAGGTGGCCCATCTTGCGGCCGGGGCGGGCGGAGGTCTTGCCGTAGAGGTGCAGGTGCGCGCCCGGCAGCGCCAGCACGGCAGCCCAGTCCGGTGCCCGCTCGGTGCCTTGTGCACCGAACCACAGGTCGCCCAGCAGGTTCAGCATCACGGTCGGCGAGGACAGCCGCGGCTTGACCAGTGGCAGCCCGGCCATGGCCCGCACCTGCAGGTCGAACTGCGACACGTCGCACGAGTCGATCGTGTGGTGGCCGGAGTTGTGCGGGCGGGGGGCCATCTCGTTGGCGACGAGCGAGCCGTCGTCGAGGATGAAGAACTCGATGCACAGCACGCCGACATAGCCCAGGTCCGCCGCGATGCGCGCCGCACAACCGACCGCTTCGGCTTCGAGCGCAGGCGTGCCGGCCGGGGCGGGGACGGTGGTGACGGCGAGGATGCCGTCGCGGTGCAGGTTCTGCTGCAGCGGGAAGGCGACCACGCGCCCGTCGCCACCACGGGCGATGAGCACGCTGACCTCGAACGCCAGCGGCAGCCGCTTTTCCAGCACGCACACCGCGCCGCCGAGTTCTGCCCAGCCAGCCGCCAGTTCCGCCCGGTCGGCGACGCGGATCTGGCCCTTGCCGTCGTAGCCCATGCGGGCAGTCTTCAGGATGCCGGGCAGCAGGTCGTCACCGACCGCGGCCAGCGCGGCGTCGCTGTCGATCACCGCGTAGGGCGCCACCGGCACGCCGCAGTCGGTGAAATGCGCCTTCTCGGCGGCGCGGTCCTGGCACACCGCCACCGCGTCGCCCGACGGGGCCACCGGGCGGCGTTCGGCCAACGTGCGCAGCGCCGCCGCGGGGACGTTCTCGAATTCGGTGGTGATCGCGTCCGCCTCGTCGGCCAGGCGCTGCAGGCCGGCGGTGTCAAGGTAGCCCGCGTTCACATGGACCTGGGCGACGGTGCCGGCCGGGCTGGTGGCGTCCGGCTCCAGCACGGCCGTGCGAAACCCCATCTGCTGGGCCGCGTGGACGAACATGCGGCCCAGCTGGCCACCGCCCATCACGCCCAGCGTCACGGCGCGGGTCGGGTCGGCAGCGCTGCGGTCGCCGGGCAGGAGTCGGGGCATCGCCATGTGCCTCAACCCTGGCTGTCCAGCGGGCCGAGCGTCATGGCGCGGGCCGCTTCGGTCTGGCGTGCGCGGAAGGCATCGAGCGCCTCGGCCAGCCGAGCATCGTGGTTCGCCAGCAGCGCCACCGCGAACAGCGCCGCGTTGGCCGCGCCCGCCACACCGATCGCGAAGGTCGCCACCGGCACGCCCTTGGGCATCTGCACGATCGAGTGCAGCGAGTCCACGCCCTGCAGGTGCTTGCTGGCCACCGGCACGCCGAGGACCGGCACCGGCGTCTTGGCGGCGAGCATGCCTGGCAGGTGGGCCGCGCCCCCTGCGCCCGCGATGATGGCCTGCAGACCACGTCCGCGCGCCGACTCGGCGTAGCGGAACATGTCATCGGGCATGCGGTGGGCCGAGACGACCTGGGCTTCGAAGGGCACGCCGAAGTCGGCGAGAATCTGGGCGGCGTTCTTCATGGTGTCCCAGTCGCTGCTGGAGCCCATGACGATGCCGACCACGGGCGTTGCGCTGTTCAAGGCAGACTCCGGGCTGGGCAAAGGCGGGATTTTAGGCGCCCCCGGCCCTGCGGCCCCTTCCCGCACGCCGCGTCCCCATTTTCAGGCCCAGGCCCCAGGCTCCCAGGTACACCCCGATGATCGATATCACCCTCCAGAATTTCGAAGCCGAACTGATCCAGGGCTCGATGCAGCAGCCGGTGCTGCTCGACATCTGGGCACCCTGGTGCGGCCCGTGCAAGCAGCTCGGCCCCGTGCTCGAAAAGCTCGAAGTCGCCTACGAAGGCCGCTTCGTGCTGGCCAAGCTCAACGCCGACGAAGTACCCGAGATCTCCAGCCAGCTCAGCCAGATGTTCGGCGTGCGCTCGATCCCGTTCTGCGTCATGTTCAGCCAGGGCCAGCCGGTCGATGGCTTCGTCGGCGCGGTCCCTGAGGCGCAGATCCGCGAGTTCCTCGACAAGCACGTCCCCAGCGAAGCCGAGGTCGAAGCCGCCGCCGAGACCGAGGAAGCCGAAGCCCTCGCCGAAGAAGGCGACACCGTCTCGGCGCTGCACAAGCTGCAGGACGCGCTGGCCACCGACCCGTCCAACGACGTGACCCGCTTCGACTTCGCCCGGCTGCTGCTGCAGCACGGCCACGTCACCGAAGCGCGCCAGATCTACGCCCCGATGGCGCCGAAGGCGATGCTGGACGCGCGCATCGCGGCCCTCGGCGTGTGGATCACCGCCTGCGAGCGCGTGGCCACCGCCCGCGACATGGCCACGCTCGACGCCGCCATCGCCGCCAGCAAGCGCGATTTCGACGCACGCTACGAGCGCGCCCAGATCCTCATGGCCTGCGAAGCCTTCACCGAGGCGATGGACGAGCTGCTGGAGATCCTGATGCGCGACAAGGGGTGGAGCGACGGTCTGGCGCGCAAGACGTATGTCGCCATCCTGGAGCTGATGACCAAGCCGGCCCCCAAGGCAGCCGCACCGGAAGCGAAGAAGGGCGCCGTGGAAATCGCGGGCAAGGCGGTGGTCGTGCCGGGCGATCCGGTCATCGACAGCTACCGGCGCAAGCTCAGCATGGCGGTGTTCTGAGCTGCACGCACCGCATCGCCCTCAGTACGGCCGCTGCCCGACGTGGTTGCCCGCCGGCCGGTACTGGCACACCCACACCTGGTCCTTCGCCCCGCATACCTGGAACGCGCAGCCCACCTCGCGGGTGTCCTTCCAGACGATCTGGGTGTAGTGACCACAGGTGCGCCCAGGGCGGCAAGTGCCGGAGTCGACCAGGAAATCGGCCGATTCCCGCCCCCAGACCTCGACGACGAACGCTGCGCGGATGTCCTGCACCGTGGTCTGGCCGGTGTTCCAGCGCAACGGACTGGCCCAGTAGAGGTTTTCGCCGAGATCGGGCGTGTCGCTGTGCTCCATGCGGCATTGCCCGCCCTGTTCGAGCTGCGTGGCCCAGCGGTTCGAGGACCGGGCCAGCGCCTCGGACCAGACCAGCGGCGGCACCCCGACACGCGCCCGCCAGCGGTTGTGGGCGGCCAGTGTCTCGCTGCGCTGCACGGTGTCGAGTTCGGCAGCACCGACCAGCCCTGCCCACCCGACCAGCCAGCCCGCCAGGCACGCCGACGTGCGGCGCAGCCTGTTCGGTCCGGGGCGGGGCATCACCGCGCCTTCAGCGGTGCGTGAAGGTCGGCGCGCGCTTGTCGAGGAAGGCGCCCATGCCCTCCTTCTGGTCGCTGCTGGAGAACAGCGCATGGAACAGCCGGCGCTCGAACAGCAGCCCTTCCGTCAGCGGCGCCTCGTAAGCCCGGTTCACGCATTCCTTGGTCGCCATCAGCGCCAGCAGCGAGTAGCCGCACATGGCCTGCGCTGCCTTGTCGGCTTCAGCGTGCAGCGCCGCCAGCGGCACGACACGCGACACCAGACCCGCGCGCTCTGCCTCCGCAGCGTCCATCATCCGGCCGGTCAGGGCCAGGTCCATCGCCTTGCTCTTGCCCACCGCGCGCGGCAGGCGCTGCGTGCCGCCCGCGCCGGGGATGATGCCCAGCTTGATCTCGGGCTGGCCGAATCTGGCATTGTCGGCGGCGAGAATGAAGTCGCAGGCCATCGCCACCTCGCAGCCCCCGCCCAGCGCGAAGCCCGACACCGCCGCGATCACCGGCTTGCGCACCTGGCGGATCGTGTCCCAGTTGCGCGAGATCAGGCCCTTGCGGTAGGCGTTCGGGAAATCGAAGGGGTGCATCATCGCAATGTCGGCACCCGCCGCAAACGCCTTCTCGCTGCCGGTGACGACGATGCAGGCGATGCCGTCGTCGGCGTCGAAGGCCAGCAGCGCGGTGCCGAGTTCGTCCATCAGCGTGTCGTTGAGCGCGTTGAGCGCCTTGGGGCGGTTCAGCGTGATCCAGCCGTAGCGCAAGGCGTTGTCGCCTACGCCAGGACGGGTTTCAACCAGGATCGTTTCGTAGGCCATCGGGGTCTCCTTTTTGTGCCGGAGCCACTATATCGCCCGGCACGGCTCACGGCCCTGACTGCCGGGGCGGCTCGGACAGGCGCAGGTCCACCCAGGTCTGGGCGTCCTGCTCGATGCGGATGCGCACGGGCAGCATCTGCAGCGTCGGCGCGTACCAGACCTGCGCGCTGAGGATGCTGCCGCCGGAGCGGGCCGCCTCGCCCGCGGTTTCGGCCACGCTGTCACGGGCGGGCACGGGGCGGACATGGAACGTCTCCAGCTCGCCCAGCGGGGTCTGGGTGGGCAGCGTGTCGCCGACCTCGTAGGCCCAGCGCCGCACCCGGTGCGGCAGGGCCAGATCGAACTCGACCCGCCCGCCCTTCTCGCGCAGCGCCGGCCGTGCCGAGAACAGGTAGACCATCTGGATGAACTGGCTGGCGGTGTCCTGCACATCGGCGCGGGTGGCGGCGAGCTGCCCGTCCTGCAGCCGCACGCTGCGCTCGTCCGGGAACACCATCTGTGCCAGCCGGTTGCGGCCGACGAGCTGGCGCGTGGCCTGCTCGTACCGCTGCGGGCGCAGGCCGTCCGGGGTGATGCGTCCCTCGCTGCTCATGCGGCGGGCGACCAGCGGCGCCAGCCGGGGACCGACACTGACATCGAGGTGGACCTGGTAGCGGTCGCCGTCGCGCAGCCACTCGACCTGGGCGTCACCGTGGACCTCGCCCTGGAACCAGCCGGTGAGGACGTAGGTGAGGCGGGTGGAGACGGGCCAGGCGAAGGTGGGGCCGCTGGCGGCAGGCGTCACGGGAGAGGCCACGGCAGGTGCCACGGCGGGCGCGCTGGCCGGGTCCACGGGCAGCGGCGCGGCAGTGGCGGTGACAGCCGGAGCGGGATCGGGCACGGGCACGGGCGCTGGTGCTGGCTCGACCCCCACGGTGTCGGCCACCGCGTCGCTGGCGGACGGCTCGACGGGCACAGCCGCCGCCACGGCCGGACGCGTCACAGGGGCCGCCGCGGCGGGGGCGGCTGCCAGCCCGACGGGGGCGGCCGACTGCGCCACGGTGCGGGTGTAGCTGGCCTCGATGCGGCGGATGGCGGGTGCCGGTGGCGCGCCCTGCTCCAGCGCCCGCCCCAGACCGTCCAGCGCCAGCCCATGCAGCAGCAGCACGCCCGTCAGCAGCAGCGGCGCCAGCCAGCGGGCGCGCATCCAGTCAGTCCTCCGGACGACCCAGCCAGGCCGCCCGCAGCCGCCGCACGCGCGCAGTCGGCTTGGCCTGCCAGCCCAGCGCCACCGCCCCTTCGGCCGTGGACGCGGGCAGCGTCAGCCGCAACAGGCGCCGGTCGCGGCTGACCAGCAGCGTCTGCGGCTGCTCGAAGGCACCGTAGAGCGCCAGATCCTCTGGCTTGACCACGCGCCAGTCCCCCAGCGCGAGCAGCTCGTCGCCGGCCGACAGCCCCGCCTGGTCGGCCGCGCCACCGTGCTGCACCGACTGCACCTTCAGCCCGGCCGGCGATTCGCTGAGCCGCGCTCCGAGACGTTGCGCGAAGAGCGGTCGGTCGCGCTGCCAGTCTGCGCCGTGGGCGGCCAGCAGGGTCTGCGTCGGCAGGTCGTCGGTGCCGTGGACCCAGGCCGCGAGTTCCGCGGCAAACGAGCGTCCACCCACCTCCGCCAGCACCGCCGCGATGTCGTCCTCGCCGATCGGACCGCCGCCGCTGCGTCGCCACAGGCCGCGCATCACGTCGTCGAGCGTCCCCTTGCCCTCCTGGCGCAGCGTCAGGTCCAGCGCCTGCGCGACCAGCGAGCCCTTGGTGTAGTAGCTGACGGTGGCGTTGGTGCTGTTCTCGTCGGGGCGGTAGTACTTGACCCAGGTGTCGAAGCTGGACTGCGCCACGCTCTGCACCTGGCGCCCTGGTGTGCCCAGCACCTGGTTGACCGTCTTGGCCACCAGCCGCAGGTAACGCGTCTGGTCGATCAGCCCGGTGCGCACGAGGAAGAGGTCGTCGTAGTAGCTGGTGAAGCCCTCGAAGAACCACAGCAGTTCGGTGTAGTTCTCGCCGCGCAGGTCGTAGGGAGCGAACGCGCGCGGCTTCAGGCGCTTGACGTTCCAGGTGTGGAAATACTCATGGCTGATCAGGCCCAGCAGTGTCACATAGCCGTCGTTCAGCCCCGCCTCGCCGCGTCGGGGCAGGTCGCGGCGGTTGCAGATCAGCGCAGTGCTGTTGCGGTGTTCCAGCCCACCGTAGCCGTCGTCGACCGCGTTGAGCAGGAAGACGTAGCGGTCGAACGGCGCCGGGCCGTCGCCATGCCAGAAGCGGATCTGGGCTTCGCAGAGGCGGCGCGTGTCGGCCAGCAGCCGCTCGCCGTCGAAGCTCGGCAGTGCGCCTGCCACGACGAAGGCGTGCTCGACGCCGCAGGCGGTGAAGGTGCCACGCCAGAAGGTGCCCAGCTCGAACGGGTGGTCGATCAGTGCGTCGTAGTCGGGTGCGGCGTAGGCGCGGGGCGCGACTTCAGGCAGGCCGGTGGCGATGTCCCAGCCATCGGGCAGCGGGCCGAAGGTGACGCGGTGCTCGTCCGCCTGCCGCCCTTCGGCGCAGAGGAACAGGCCGGTGCCGTTGAAGAACCCGCGCTGCGTATCCAGCCAGGCGCAGCGCACGGAGTTGTCGAAGGCGTAGACGCGCCAGCGCACCGTCAACGCGCTGCGGCCGGTGCAGGAGGCTTCCCAGGTGTGCTTGTCGGTCTGGGTCAGCGCCACCGGGTGGCGGCCCTGGTGCGCCTCGACCGCCGAGAGATGGCGGGCGAATTCGCGCACGAGGTAGCTGCCGGGGATCCAGGCAGGCAGCGACAGCCGTTGCCGCGGCGCCGGGTTCGGCAGGGTCAGGGTGACGCAGTAATGGTGGCGGTGGAGGTCGTTGAGTTCGACGTGGTAGCGGAGCATGCGGAGGTTTCCGTGGCGGCGAAGCGGGTGGGGGTCAGGCGCTGGCGGCGGCGGCCGCCATGAAACAGCTCATCGACGCCACCAGCGTCAGCCTGAAGCGCAGGGTCAGCCACTTCGACAGCCCGTAGACCGGGTAGACCCGCCGATCGACCAGGTAGCACACGATCAGCAGCAACGCCTGGATCACCAGCCCTGCGTGCGGCGGCATCACCACCGACACCCAGCCCAGCAGCGAGGGCACCACCGCCCAGACCAGCCGGCGCGGCGCGGCGTCCCGCGCCACCATCAGCACGCCCCAGTGGATGCCGCCCAGGAAGGACACGATCACCCCCGCGTACACCGACAGCGCCCCCAGCACGAAGGGCAGCACATCGACCCGCACCAGCATCGCCAGCAGCGCCCCCAGCACAAACGGCACCAGCCCCGCATGGCCGAGCCGCACGGCCAGGCGGTCGGGCACGGACGGGGTGGACAGCGCGGGCATGGCAGTGGAGAGGGGTGTGGCGGACACGGTGGGGCTTCGGGTGAGGAGGGGTTGGCGATCGGGTGCGGTCAGGGCGCCGCCGATTGTCGCCGCTGCACCGCGCTGGGGCACGCGGCGGCTGTACTTCAGGGGACCAGCCAGCGGGCGGCGGGCTGGCCGTCGCGAAAATCGAACATGGCGCGGCGGTGCCCCTGCGGATCGAGCACCAGCCAGTCCATCTCCCGCACCTGCGCCCGCAGCACCGCAAACGCCCCGCGCACCGCCACCGCCTCGGCTGGCGCGGTCACGGTGCCCGGCGCAGGCTGCACGCTGCCGGGCGCCAGCGGCGAGAGGTAGTCCTGCGCGGCACGGGTGTGGCGCAGCCGTGCCCAGCGCGAGGTCACGTCCAGCCCGTCCGTCTCGCAGCGCACGTCCACGCTCAGCCGCAGCTGCCAGCCCAGTGCCGGCGACCAGCAGACGAGCTGGGCACGCGGGTCGTGGTCGAGCTGCGCCACCTTGGGCGAGCGGATGTCGGTGTAGAGCAGCAGCGTGCGCGTGGCGGGATCGACCTCGCGCAGCACCACGGTGCGCGCCTGCGCACCCCGCAGCGGGCAGGTGGTCGCCAGCACGGGCTGCCGCCACGGGTGGCCGCGCTCGGTCACCGCCCGCTCCAGCTCGGTCCACAACACGGCACTGTCGTCCACTGGATTGTTCATGAAAAAGGAACACCATACATATTTACAGCGCATTTATCCATTGATATGAGAACGATAAAGTTCACTGCATGGACGACGCCGGCAACGCATCCCCGACGGACGCCTCACCCAGAACCGGATGCTCTCAGGAAATCAAGACCATGCACAAGCGCACCCTCTCCCTCTCCGCCCTCCTCGTCGCCTCGACGCTGTCGTTCAACGCCTCCGCCCAGGACGTGGTGCCGGCGTTCGCTCATGACACCCTCGGCGTGGCCAAGACCCGCACCGCCGTGCAAGCCGAGCAGGCACAGGCCCGCAAGGACGGCAAGAGCTACCTCTGGGGTTCCAGCAACCTGCCCCAGCCGCCGGCCAGCCTCATCCCGCGCACCCGCGCCGAAGTGCTGGCCGAGCTGCGTGACGCCCAGGCGACGGGGGAATACGCTGCGCTGCACAGCGAGGAGCCGGCCCGCGTGGTCGTCAAGCGTTCGGTCGTGGTGGCACCGGCCGTGGCAGGTCAGGTCAAGCCCGAAGCCCACTGAAGCTGCACCGGGCCACCTCCAGCACCACCGCGTCGTCCTTGTCGGCCCAGCCCGCGTCACAGGCGGCGCGGAACACCGACAGGGCCGCGTCGCCAAACGCCGAGGATTCGCCCGCCGACCGCAGCATCTCCAGCGCCAGCGTCACGTCCTTGGTGAGGATATGGGCGTGGGCGCGTGGGGCGTAGTCGCTGGCCAGAGCGCGGGGCAGGCGGTCGTCGGTGATCCACGATTGGCCGGAACTGGCCGCGATCACCTGCTGCAGCACGGCGGGGTCCAGGCCCATGCGCTCGCCCGCTGCCAGCGCGGACGCCCCGGCCACCAGGTTCGCTGCCGCCAGCAGGTTGTTGAGCAGCTTGACGCGGGCGGCATCCCCGGCGCGGGCGCTGATCGGGAACACCTTGGCGGCCATGTCGGACAGCACGGCCGCGTGCCGCAGACGCGCTGCCTCGGGCGCGGCGAGCATCAGGCTCATCGTGCCGGCACGGGCCTTGGCCGGGCCACCGGAGATGGGCGCGTCCAGCAGCGTGCCGCCGTGGGCCGCCACCGCGTCGGCGAAGCGGGCAGTGTCTTCCGGGGCGATGGTGCTGCACAGCATCACGTCGGTCGGCGCAGCCCCCAGCACGCCATCCAGGCCATGCAGCACGTCGTCGATCTGCGCGGCGCTGACCACGACCACGACCACCAGATCCGCTGCCGCCGCAATCGCCCGTGGTGTGGGCAGCACGCGGGCGCTGGCCCCAGCGGCGATCTGCTCCAGATCCGCCCGCAGGTCGCGTACCGCCACTGTGTGCCCCCGCTCCAGCAGCCGCAGCGCGATGCCGAGGCCCATGTTGCCGATGCCGATGACCCCGACGCGGGCCATGTCGCTCAGCCTTCGCGGCGCAGCGCCGGGAACAGGATCACGTCGCGGATGCTGGGCGAATCGGTCAGCAGCATCATCAGCCGGTCGATGCCGATGCCACAGCCGCCCGTCGGGGGCATGCCGTACTCCAGCGCCCGGATGAAGTCGGCGTCATAGAACATCGCCTCGTCGTCGCCGGCTTCCTTGTTCGCCACCTGCGACTGGAACCGCGCCGCCTGGTCCTCGGCGTCGTTCAGCTCGCTGAAGCCGTTGCCGAACTCGCGGCCGGTGATGAACAGCTCGAAGCGTTCGGTGATGGCCGGGTTGGCGTCGGAGGCTCGGGCCAGCGGCGAGACTTCGACCGGGTAGTCGATGATGAAGGTCGGCTGCCAGAGCTTGTCTTCCACCGCGGCTTCAAACAAGCCGAACTGCAGTTGCGCCAGCTTCCAGTGCTTCGGCGGCTCCTCGCCCAGCGACTTCAGCTTGGCATGGACCGCGTGCGCGTCATCGGCCTCGGCTTCGGTCAGGCCGGCATGCACGACCAGCGAGTCGCGCACCGACAGCCGCGCAAACGGCTCGTCCAGATGCACCGGCTTGCCCGCGTAGCTCAGCCGTGCAGAACCCGTCGCCGACACGGCCGCGTGGCGCAGCACCTGCTCGGTGAAGTCCATCAGGTCGTGGTGGTTCCAGTAGGCCGCGTAGAACTCCATCATCGTGAATTCGGGGTTGTGCCGAACGCTGATGCCTTCGTTGCGGAAGTTGCGGTTGATCTCGAACACCCGCTCGAAGCCGCCCACCACCAGCCGCTTCAGGTACAGCTCCGGGGCGATGCGCAGGTACATCTCCTGGTCGAGCGCGTTGTGGTGGGTGATGAAAGGCTTGGCGTTGGCGCCGCCGGGGATGGGGTGCAGCATCGGCGTCTCGACTTCGAGGAAACCGTGATCGACCATGAAGTTGCGGATCGACGCCACGCCCTTGCTGCGGGCGACGAAACGGGCGCGGGCGTGCTCGTCGGTGATCAGATCGACGTAACGCTGGCGGTACTTCTGCTCCTGGTCGGCCATGCCGTGGTGCTTGTCCGGCAGCGGGCGCAGCGACTTGGTGAGCAGGCGCAGCGACGTGACCTTGATCGACAGCTCGCCGGTCTTGGTGCGGAACAGCGTCCCTTCTGCGCCGAGGATGTCGCCCAGATCCCAGTGCTTGAACGCAGCCAGCTTCTCGGGGCCGACGTTGTCCTGGGTGATGTAGAGCTGGATGCGGCCCGAGCCGTCCTGCAGCGTGGCGAAACACGCCTTGCCCATCACACGCTTGAGCATCATCCGCCCGCCCACGCAGGCCGTGACCGGGGTGGCTTCGAGCGCCTCATTGTCCAGCCCGTCGGCGGCTTTCTGCAGCGCGGCGGCGTGGTCGCGGGGCTTGAAGTCGTTGGGGAAGGCGATGCCCTGGCTGCGGATCGCGGCGAGCTTTTCGCGGCGTTCGGCGATCAGCAGGTTGTCATCGGCAGGGACGGCGGGGGTGGGGGCGTGGCTCATCGGGCGGACTCGGCTTCAACTTGTTGAATTTGCTGCAATTTTAGGCTGCGCACAGGGGCGGCCTCTAAAATTCGCCGCATGAACGTTGCCCATCCGATCACCGACCGCAAGATCCGCTTCGCCCTGGTGGGCTGCGGACGCATCGCCCAGAACCACTTCGGCTCGCTGCAGCAGCACGCCGACCGCGCCGAACTGGTGGCGGTCTGCGACAAGCTGCCCGAGCGCGCCGAGGCCGCCGCTGCGAAAACCGGCGCGCAGGCGTTCACCTCGCTCGACGCGCTGCTCGCCGAAAGCGATGCCGACATCGTGGTCCTCACCACCCCGAGCGGCCTGCACTCGCAGCAGGCCATCCGCATTGCCCGCGCCGGCCGCCATGTGCTCAGCGAGAAGCCGATGGCGACGAAGTGGGACGAGGGCATGGCGATGGTGCGCGAGTGCCGGGACGCGGGCGTGAAGCTGTTCGTCGTCAAGCAGAACCGGCTCAACGCGACGATGCAGCTTCTCAAGAAGGCGATCGACGACAAGCGGTTTGGCCGCATCCACATGGTCACGGTGAACGTGTTCTGGACCCGCCCGCAGAGCTATTACGACGAGGCGCCGTGGCGCGGCCGCTGGGACATGGACGGCGGCGCGTTCATGAACCAGGCGAGCCACTACGTGGACATGGTGGACTGGCTGGTCGGGCCTGTGGACAACGTGCACGCCTACACCGCCACGCAGGGCCGCGACATCGAAGCCGAGGACTCGGGCGTGATGAGCCTGCGCCTGCGCGCCGGGGGGCTGGCGAGCATCAACGTGACGATGCTGACCTACCCGAAGAACCTCGAAGGCTCGATCACGGTGCTCGGCGAGCGCGGCACGGTGCGCATCGGCGGCGTGGCGGTGAACGACATCCAGCACTGGGAGTTCGACACGCCGACCGCGGAGGACGAGCAGATCAAGGCGGCGAGCTACGCGACCACCTCGGTCTACGGCTTCGGCCACCCGCTCTACTACGCCAACGTGATCGACACGCTGCGCGGCGAGGCGCACGCGGAGGTCGATGGCTACAGCGGGCTGCGGTCGCTGGAGGTGCTGATCGCGGGATACCGGAGTGCGCGGGATGGGGTGCGGGTGGGGTTGCCGCTGGTGTTTTGAATCATGGGCACATCCAACAGAGGTTCTCACGGTCTACACGGACTGCTGCACCAGCCTGATGAAACTGCTCGCTCGTTGGATGAGTTGAATGCATTGGCTCCAATACGGCAATACCGGAATGGATTACCGACTGCATGGCGTTTTGACCGTGAAGAAGCAAATCAGCGAGGAGATTGTTTGATGACCCCCACCGCCTGGCACCACGACACCGCGATCATCGACACCGGCGCCCAGCTCGGCACTGGCACCAAGGTCTGGCACTTCAGCCACGTCTGCGCGGGCGCCCGCATCGGCGAGGGCTGCTCGCTCGGGCAGAACGTCTTCGTCGGCAACGACGTGGTGATCGGCTCGGGCGTGAAGATCCAGAACAACGTGTCGGTCTTTGATGCGGTGACGCTGGAGGACGACGTGTTCTGCGGGCCGAGCGCGGTGTTCACCAATGTCTACAACCCGCGGGCGGCGGTGTCGCGCAAGAACGAATACCTGCGCACCCTGGTGAAACGCGGCGCGACGCTGGGGGCGAACTGCACCATCGTCTGCGGCACGACGGTCGGGGAATACGCCTTCGTCGGCGCAGGCAGCGTCATCAACCGGGATGTGCCGGACCACGCGCTGATGGTGGGCGTGCCGGCGCGGCGGATCGGGTGGATGAGTCGGAATGGCGAGCGGCTGGGGCTGGCGGTGCGCGGCGAGGGTGAGGCGACGTGTCCGGCGACGGGGGAGCGGTATCGGCTCAGCGGCGATGTCGTGACGCGGATCGAGTGAACTTCTGAACCGGAGCACGGCGCCATGTACATCGACAAGGTTCGACTCACGAATATCCGCGGGTTTCGGGATCTGGAGTTTTCGTTTGACCGGGGCAATGGGACGTATGCCGGCTGGACGGTACTGACTGGGGATAACGGGTCCGGCAAAAGCACTGTGCTGAAAGCAATTGCGGCAGCATTAGTGGATGATTTAAGCATAGTACGCGCACTGCAGCCAAGCCTCAAAGGCTGGATTAAATCAGGCTCAGATGCAGGAGAAATATCGTTAAACCTAAGCGACACCCCTCGTCACGCCAAATTGGTTGAATTAAACATTTATACAGGGAAATCTAGCCCTCAGGCAGAGCCCCATATCGGACTAAGTATTCAAAAGGGAGAAATTAACCTCCACAACCCTTCTGCATCCAACTGGAGAGAAAACTGGTTCCTTTGCGGATATGGTCCATTCCACAGGATTTCAGGGGCCACATCGGAAGCCTCGCGATTAATGGCAGCACCCATCATTGATCGTCTCATCACCCTATTTCAAGAGACGGCTTCTTTAGCAGAAACTGATCAATGGCTGCGTCAACTCAATTACAAGCGCCTTGAAGGCAAGGCGGCCGAGGCACAGACACTGGAACTCGTCATCAGCCTCCTGAACGACGAGTTCCTGCCCAACGAAATTCGGGTGAAGCGTGTCGATTCAGACGGTCTGTGGCTGAAAGATCGCAACGGAGTCGAACTGTCATGGGGCGAGATGAGCGACGGCTACCGCACTGCGCTGGCACTGCTCGCCGACATCCTGCGCCACCTGATCAACCACTACGGCCTTGACGACCTGACGGCCCGTGACACAGAGGGCAAGCTGTTCATCACCCGCAGCGGCGTCGTCCTCATCGACGAAATCGACGCCCACCTCCACCCCGAATGGCAACGCGAAATCGGTTTCTGGCTCAAGAAGCGTTTCCCGAACATCCAGTTCATCGTCACCAGCCACAGCCCGCTGATCTGCCAGGCCGCCGACCCGAACGGCCTGTTCGTCCTGCCTGAACCGGGCAGCGACGAACCAGCCCGCGCCCTGACACCAGAGGAATACCAGGAAGTCATCTCGTCACGGCCCGACACCATCCTGCGGTCAGCAGCGTTCGGCTTGCAGAACACGCGCTCGCCCGTGGCCGTCGAAGCCCGGTCGGCCTTTGCAGACCTGCGCACCAAGCAACGCGCAGGCGGCAAGCTCACCAAGACGGAATTGGCGGAACTGGAGCGCCTGCGCCAGTACATCAACCCGGACGAAGAACCCTGAGCGATGCGCCGCCTCACGCGCCCGCCTCTGCCCGCCCGGACCAGCGCCTTCCTGGCCCGCTGCCAGTCACGCGCCGACACCTTGCAGGAACAAGGCACCCTCGACATCGAACGCGAGTGGCGCAACGCCCGCCAGCGCAAGGCGTTGACCGGTGTACTCGACACCCTGCGCAACATGAGCGGGCCGCATGGGCGCTGCATGTACTGCACTGACTCGCACGGCTGCGACGTCGAGCATTTCCGCCCCAAGAAGCCTTACCCGACGCATGCGTTCCACTGGCTGAACCTGCTGCTGTGCTGCACGACGTGCAACCGCAAGAAGGGCGACCAGTTCCCGACGTCGAATGGCGCGCCACTGCTGATCGACCCGACCGTGGACGACCCGTGGGAACACTTGGACTTCGAGCCGGACTCCGGCCTGATCAAGGCGCGGTATGACGCCAGAACGGATCAACGCTCCCCGAAGGGACTGGAAACCGTTCGCTTGCTGGCACTCGACCGCCGCGAAGTGACCGTCGGCCACACCAAGACCTTCCGGCGGCTGAAAAGTGCGGTGCAACGCGCACTGCATGCCGATCTGCCGGCACCAGCCCTCATCGAGGAACTGCGGGAAGAGGACGACCACGGCCTGCTGCCCTGGTGCTTCGGCGACATCGGCCGAACCGTCGAGCCTTTCTCCGATCTGCGTCACCAGCAACCTGACACCTGGATCGCCTGCGAAGCGGCCTTCCGTTGAACACTCCGCCCATGCACTTCATTGACCTCAAGGCCCAATACGCCACCCTCAAGACCGACATCGACGCCGCGATCCACCGCGTCCTCGACCACGGCCAGTACATCATGGGCCCCGAGGTACGCCAGCTCGAAGCCGCCCTCGCCGAGCGCGTCGGCGCGAAGCACTGCGTCACTGTCTCCAGCGGCACCGAGGCGCTGCTGATCGCGCTGATGGCCCTCGACCTGCAGCCCGGCGACGAGGTCATCACCACGCCGTTCACCTTCGCCGCGACCGCCGAGGTCATCGCGCTGCTCGGTGCGAAACCGGTGTTCGTGGACATCGAACCCGACACCTGCAACATCGACTCCGCCCTGATCGAAGCCGCGATCACGCCGAAGACGCGGGCGATCATGCCGGTGAGCCTGTACGGGCAAGTCGCCGACATGGCCGAGATCAACGCCATCGCCGCCCGCCACCAACTGCCCGTGATCGAGGACGCCGCGCAGAGCTTCGGCGCCACCTACCGCGGTGGTCACAGCGGGCACCTGTCCACCATCGGCTGCACCAGCTTCTTCCCGAGCAAGCCACTGGGCTGCTACGGCGACGGCGGCGCACTGTTCACCGACGACGACACGCTGGCGCAGGCCGCCCGCGAGATCCGCGTCCACGGCCAGAGCGCCCGCTACACGCACACCCGCGTCGGCCTCGGCGGGCGCATGGACACGCTCCAGTGCGCGGTCGTACTGGCCAAGCTGCCGCGCTTCGACTGGGAGCTGCAGCGGCGGCGTGAACTCGGGGCGCGGTACCACCAGTTGCTCGCGCCGCTGGTCGCGCAGCATCCAGGCTTCGGGCTGCTGACGGTGCGACCGGACCGGGACAGCGTGTGGGGCCAGTACACGGTGTTCGTGCCGCAGCGGACACAGGTGCAGGCGGTGTTGCAGCGCGCCGGCATCCCGACCGCCGTGCATTACCCGAAGCCGCTGCACCACCAGGCCGCCTACGCCGCGTTCTGCTGCCCCGACTGCTGCCCGCACAGCGTCGCGGCGGCCGACCACGTGATGAGCCTGCCGATGAGCCCGGACCTGTCGGAAGCCGACCAGAACCGCGTGGTCGCGGCGCTGGCCGATGCGCTCGCCAGCGTGTGCGTGGACGCCTGAGTTGCTGCGCGCCACGCTGACGCTGCTGGCCGGCGGCGCGCTGGCGCAGGCACTGCCGCTGCTGCTCGGGCCGCTGCTGACGCGGCTGTATTCGCCGGACGACTTCGGCGCCTTCCACCTCTTCGCCGCGGTGGCGACCAACCTCGCGGTGGTCGCGTGCGGGCGCTACGAGTTCGCACTGCCGCTGGCGCGCGGAGATGGCGAGGCGGTGGCACTGCGGCGGCTGTGTCTGCGCGTTCTCGGGGTGGTGACGGCACTGGCGGGTCTGGGCGGGCTGGGCTGGGCCTGGTGGAGCGCGGTCCCCTGGGCGCTGTGGCTGGGACCGGCGGTGGCGGTGGGCGGGGCGTTGTCGCTGGCGACGATGTGGGCGACGCGGGCCGAGCGGTTCTCCTCGCTGGCCGTGGCGCGGGTGCTGCAGTACGGCGGGGCGGCGCTGGCGCAAGCGGTGGCGGGGTGGCTGCACGGCGGGGTGGTCGGGCTGGTGATCGCGCCGATCGCGGCCCAGGCGCTGGCGACGCTGTTGCTGCGGGGTGCGGCGCCCTCCCTCCCACCGGCCACCGACACCCCCACCCTGCGCGACATCGCCCGGCATTACCGCCAATTCCCGCTGCTCAACACGCCGCACGCCTTCCTCGGCGCGCTGCAGGACACCGTCTCGCTGGCCCTGATCGCCGCGACGCTTGGCCCGGCCGCGGCCGGCTTCTGGGGGCTGGCCCTGCGTTACCTGAAGGCACCGGCCACGCTGGTCGGCGGCGCCGTCTCGCAGGCGCTGTACCCGCAGCTCGCCGCCCAGGGGCCGGGACCGACGCGGGCAGCGCGGGCGGTGGTGCGGCGAACGCTGGCCGTGCTGACCGGGGCGGGACTGGCGCTGGTCGCGGTGCTGTGGGGTCTGGGACCGTGGCTGTTCGAGTGGCTGTTCGGCCCCGCGTGGCGTCAAGCTGGGGAACTCTCGCGCACGCTGGCGCCCTATATCGGGGCACACTTCATCGCCTCCCCGCTGGCCGTGGTGACGATGGCCTGGGGCGCGCAGGCGTGGGCGCTGCGGCTGGCGCTGTGGGGACAGGTGGTGTTCGTCGGTGCGCTGGCCCTGGGCTTGCATCTGGGCGGACTGGCCGGCGCGGGCTGGAGCGTGTCGGCCGCGATGGCCGTGTACTTCGGCTGGTATTTCTGGCGACTGGCGAGCTGGCCGGTCGCGGACTGAACAAGGAACGTGTGGAGATGCAGAGACTGCGCGCGGCGCTCAACCGCTGGCGACGGCGACTGGTGCGCGGACTGCTGTTCCGCGTGCTGTTCGGCGAGCGTTCGCAAGGACGCGATCTGCCGCACACGCGCATCTCGCCCTCCACCTGCATCGAGTGCGAAGACCGTCTCGTGCTGGCCGACCATGTCTACATCGGCCACTTCAACCTGCTCGACGCCAGCGGCGGCCTGACGATCGACGAAGGCGTGCAGATCACCAGCCACTGCGCCATCGTCACCCACAGCTCCCACCGCAGCCAGCGCCTGCTCGGCCGCGCCTTCGCCACCTGGGCCGGCCCTGGCGAGCGCCCTGGCTGGATCGGCGGCCCGGTCCACATCGGCGCCTGGAGCTTCATCGGTCCGCACAGCGTCATCGAGGCCAACACGCAGCTAGGACGCGGCACGATCGTCTGCGCAGGCGCCCGTGTGCGGGGAGTGTTTCCAGATTTCGCAATTCTCGATGGCCACCCCGCGCAGGTGGTCGGCGACAGCCGCGACGGGGATGCGACACTGCTCCGAGAAAATCCGCGCTTCAGGGAGCACCACGCCGCCTGGGCCACCATGCCCGGGCCGGACGACCAAGACCGACGCCCGCCATGACCCGACCGTACCGCCCCCTCGTCGATCTGCCCCCCGCCACCGACCCGCCTGCCTACGGTCGCTGGCGCCACGTCCTCATCGGCGACGGTGAAAGCCCGCACCTGCTGAAATGGGCCCGCGCGCTGGCGCCGCAGGTCGATCTGTGGGTGGCGTCGAGCCGTGGTTTCCTGCCCGGCTTCGACGACCTGGTGCCGCCACGGGGCCGCCTCGCGCTCGGGGAAACCATGGACCACTCGGGGGGCAATGTCGGCCTGCTCAAGCGCCTGCCGGAACTCGGCCGCTGGCTGCAGGAGGTGGACGCCGACTGGATCCACCCCCACTACCTGACCTCGCACGGCACGCTGGCCCTGTCCGCCAAGAAGGGCTGGAAGCTGCGCGGCCAGATCGTCGGCTCGGCCTGGGGGAGTGACATCCTGGTGACGCCGCTGCGCGGGCCGCATTTCCGCTGGGTCACGTCGCAGGTGCTCAAGGGCTGCGTGCTGACCACCAGCGACTCCGAGCACATGGCCGCGCAGATGCGCAAGCTGGGCGCGGGCGAGGTGCGCGTGTTCCCCTTCGGGCTGGAGACGATGCCGCCGCCGCCCGCCCACAAGGCGCCGTGGAGCTTCTTCGCCAACCGCGGGCTGGAGCCGATCTACCGCCCCGAGCGGGTGATCGTCGCGTTTGCATCCATCGTGTCGGCGTACCCGGAGGCCCGGCTGACCATCGCCAACGACGGTTCGCTGCGCCCTGCCCTCGAAGCCCGCGTGGGTGAACTCGGGCTGGCCAACCACGTCACGTTCGTCGGCCGGCTCGACGCCGAGGCGCAGGCGCGCCACTACGAGCGCGCGCAGTGGTACCTGAGCCTGCCGTCGAGCGATTCGGTGGCGGTGTCGGTGCTGGAGGCCATGGCCTACGGCTGCATCCCGCTGCTGTCGGACCTGCCGGCCAACCACGAACTGGTACGTTCCGGCTCGAACGGGCTGATCCTGACCAACGCACCGATCGAGCTGATGCACCTGCCGCAGCAGCTCGCCCCGCTCTTGCCGCAGGCCCTGCAGATCGGCCGCGACAACCACGAATGGGTGCGGCTGCACGGGCAGTTCGCGCCCGCCGTCGAGGGGTTGATGGCGCGGCTGGCCGAACTCATGTGACATGCAGGTGACATGAACATCCTCTACCTGAACCACTACGCGGGCACGCCCGCGCTGGGCATGGAATTCCGGCCCTACTACCTCGCCCGCGAGTGGACCCGCATGGGGCACCGGGTGCAGATGGTGGCCTGCGCCACCTCGCATGTGCGCGCCACCGCCCCCACCCACCGCGACCACCCGATCAACGCCCCCACCCACCAGGACATCGACGGCATCGACTACCACTGGTTCCCCGGTCCCGCCTACCAGGGCAACGGACTGGGGCGGGTCAAGAACATCTGGGCCTTCCTGCGCCAGGTGTGGCGGGCCTCGCGGCGCATCGCCACGCAGTTCCGCCCGGATGTCGTGATCGCGTCGAGCACCTACCCGATGGACATCTGGGTCGCCCGGCGGCTGGCGCGCATGGCACGGGCCAAGCTGGTGTTCGAGGTGCATGACCTCTGGCCACTGTCGCCGATCGAGCTGTCGGGCATGTCGCCGCGGCACCCCTTCATCCTGCTGTGCCAGAAGGCCGAGGACGACGCCTACCGCGACGCGGATGTGGTGGTCTCGATGCTGCCCAAGGTCCACGCGCACATGGCCAGTCGCGGGCTGGACCTGAAGAAGCTGCACATCGTGCCGAACGGCATCACGCTGGACGAGTGGACGGGGGAATTGCCGGTACTGCGCGCCGATGTCCATGCCGCGATCGAGCAAGCCCATGTGCATGGCGCCCTTGTGGTCGGCTATGCGGGGTCGATGGGATTGCCCAACGCGCTCGACACCCTGCTGGACGCGATGCGGCTGCTCCATGCACAAGCCCAGGCCATCGAGCTGGTCATGGTCGGCAGCGGCCACGAGCGCGACCGGCTGGTCGCCCGCATCCAGGCGGAAGGGCTGTCGGACACGGTGCACCTGCTGCCGCCCATCCCCAAGGCGCAGATCCCCGCCTTCCTCGCCGAGATCGACATCGCCTACATCGGCTGGCAGCGGGTGCCGATCTACCGCTTCGGCATCGCGCCGAACAAGCTGATGGACTACATGATGGCCGGCTGCGCGGTGCTGCATTCGGTGGAGGCGGGCAACGATCCGGTGGCGGAAGCGGGCTGCGGGCTGACGGTGGCGCCCGAGTCCGCCGACGCCGTGGCGGATGGCCTCAAGCGCATGGCCGCGCTGACGACGACCGAGCGCCACGCGATGGGCGAGCGTGGCCAGGCGTTCGTGCAGGCGCACCACACCTACCCGGTGCTGGCACGGCGTTTCCTGGCCGCCTGCGGAAGTTGACGATGGCGACGACCGAGACCGACCGCGTGGCCGAACGCTACGCCCGCCGTGCGGCTGGTCAGCCCACCGACCGCTACAGCCTGCTGCAGCCCGATGTCTGGCAGACCGTGCAGGAGCGCCAGCGGGTCATGCTACAGATGCTCGCCCGCCGCGGCTGGCACGACCTGCCCGAGCGCACCCTGCTGGAGGTGGGCTGCGGGGCGGGAGGCAACCTGCTGGAGTTCCTGCGCATGGGCTTCCGGCCGGAGCATCTCACCGGCCTCGAACTGCTGCCCGAACGCCACGCCGAGTCACGCGCCACGCTGCCCGAGCGGGTGGCGCTGCACCTGGGGGACGCCTGTGCAGCCCCGGTCGGCGACGCGAGCTGTGACCTCGTCTTCCAGGCCACGGTGTTTTCGTCGCTGCTGGACGATGCGTTTCAAGCGCGACTGGCCGCGGCGATGTGGCGCTGGGTGAAGCCGGGCGGGGCGGTGCTCTGGTACGACTTCACGGTGGACAACCCGCGCAACCGGGACGTGCGGGGGGTGCCGCTGCGGCGGGTGCGCGCGCTGTTTCCCGAAGGGCGGATCGAAGCACGGCGCGTGACGCTGGCGCCGCCGCTGGCGCGGGTGGCGTGCCGGGTGTCGCCGGGGCTCTACCCGGTGCTCAACGCCGTGCCGCTGCTGCGCACGCATGTGCTGGCGTGGGTGGCGAAGGCGTGAGCGTCTTTCGAGACAATGAAAGATTCACACCGCCCACCCACCACCATTCATCCATGACCAGCCCGCCCCACACCCAGATCGAACGAGCCGCCTGCGACCCGACGCCTGTTCACCTGGCGCACTTCAACCCCCAAGCCCGCATTCCCCACGGTGTCACCCCTGCGCACATTTGCGCGGCCATGAACGAGTTCATCGGTTTCATCCGCATGGTCAACCAGCGGATGCACGAGAACGGCATGGCCCGCTTCGAGTCGATCCTGATGCCAGCCAATTTCAGCAGCATCGTGGGCGAGTTCATGAGCGCGGGCATTCCGAAGCAGTGCGCCACCATCGTCAAGAACCAGTACCACAAGCGATTGGCAGTTCGCCGGACGCTCGGAGACCAGCCGTCGCACGATCACCGCGGCCGTGAAGGACTCCGGCTACCGCAAGCTGATGGCGAACTGGATCTACAACGCACCTGATCTGCCACTTTGACCTTGCGGCTTCAGAGCAGATGCAGTTGTTCGTCCGGCTCATCCAGGCGACGAACCTTGGCAGCCGCCAGCACCGGCACCGCCTTGAGCGCCAGATCGTAGTAGTCCTGAAATCTCTCGATGCCGACACATTGCAAGCCCTGCGCCTCGGCGGCAGCGAGCGTGGACCCGGACCCCATGAACGGATCGGCGATCACGCCCGTGCCCAGCGGCAGGGCGGCGCGCACGATCTGCCGCATGAGCGATTGCGGCTTGAGGCTCGGATGGTCTGCGACTTCACGCTCTCTGACTGGGGTGCGCTCGCTCATGACCACATCACTGAACGGGTTGCCGTTTTCAAGGCGTCGCAATCCGCCGGTGCCGTAGGTGCGCAGGCACTCGGCCACCGTCATCTTGTACGGCAACGGCTTGCGGAAAATCCCCCACGGCTCGTAGCAACCACGCGGCAGAGAGCACACGCCGGGGAACTCTTCTTCCGCATTCTTGGGGCGATCGCCGCCGCGCATCGTGCGGACCAAGCGAATCATCTCGCCCCGGAACTCCAGCCCGCTGCGCACCAGCGCGGCAAACACGAGTTGTGACAGAAACGAGTTGGATGCCAGGATCACATGCCCGCCGGGTCGCAGGGAACGGTGAACCAGTCGTCCCCATTCGAAGAAGAAACGATCCACCGATTCACGCTCCTTCTTGTCGAGCGCAGTGAAACGAGGCAACGGCGAGCGCACATGCCCGTCGAACGAAGGTGGCAGGCGCCAGACGCCACCAACCCCCGCGTGCTTCTTGTCGAGCTGGTCGAAGTCGTATTCCTTGACCCCATAGGGTGGATCGGTCACGACGGCATGGAGGCTCTCCGGCTGCAGACGCCCCAGCCATTCGAAACAATCCGCATGAACCGCTCGCGAGTGCGTGAAGGCATGGGTCTGGTAGTCGAACGCATACCCGTGCAAATCCAGCATCTGCAGGACAGAAATGTCGTCACTGCCCATCGGAAGCTCCTTGTGGAAGTGGCTCGGACGTGGTGTCTGCACATGGCGGCTGAGGCAAACGCTGCACAAGGTAGCTTTGCACGGCCTCTCGAACCACCCACGCGAGCGACACCCGCTGTGCCAGGGCGAGCTGCTCCAGTTCGGCGTACTGGTCCTCGGGAAAACTCACAGATGCCCGCACGGTGCGCTCCGCCGGGGCGGTGTAGGACTGGATTCGTCTATTGGCCATAGTGCACCATTTTACACCAATCTGGTGCAGATCAATACCCAAAAATGCCTGCGGGCGTCCACTAAACTGACCGCCGCTCCATCGACCCCGGCGACGAGCAGCCTCTCCCTCTCACCAAACGCAAGGAAGCTCCATCATGGGCGCACAGTGGAAAGCCAAGCACAAGGACCTGGCGGCCAACGCCAAGGGCCGTCTCTTCGGCAAGCTCGCCAAGGACATCATGATCGCCGCCCGCCATGGCGCGGACCCGGCGGCGAATGCGCGGCTGCGTCTGGTGATCGAGCAGGCGCGCAAGGTCTCGATGCCCAAGGACACGCTGGACCGGGCGATCAAGAAGGGCGCCGGGCTGACGGGTGAATCGGTGCATTTCGAGCACGTCGTCTATGAAGGTTTTGCGCCGCACCGTGTCCCCGTGATGGTCGAGTGCCTGACGGACAACGTGAACCGGGCGGCGTCCGAGATGCGCGTGCTGTTCCGCAAGGGGCAGCTCGGCACTTCCGGCTCGGTGGCGTGGGACTTCGACCACCTCGGCATGGTCGAGGCCGAACCGACCGACGCCAAGGCCGGCACCGACCCGGAACTGGCCGCCATCGAGGCCGGCGCGCAAGACCTGGAAGCCGGCGACGAGGACGGCACGACGCTGTTCTACACGGCGCCGACCGAGCTGGATCTGGTCAGCCGCGCCCTGCCCGCCCATGGCTTCACGGTGCTGTCCACCAAGCTCGGCTACAAGCCGAAGAACCCGGTCGCGCCGGACAGCCTGAGCGCGGAGCAGTTGGAAGAGGTCGAGGCGTTCCTGGCCGCGCTGGATGCGAACGAGGATGTGCAGAACGTGTTCGCGGGGCTGGGGGGCTGAGCGGCGGGACAAGAATCCGCCACATCGTATCCAGACAGGCATTGATCCGCATTCCATGCAGCGGACCTCAATGCCCCCCCGCGTGCGCCCGCCCGCCCAGCCGAGCCGACCGCGCCTCGATGTATCCCAGGATCTCCCGCACCTCATCCGGCGCCAGCCCGAGATTGGGCATGCGCACCCCCTTGTAGCGCGCCAGCAGCGCCTGCGCGACAGGGTCGCCCGCATCCAGCATCGCGTCTGGCGCCGACACGAACCGCTCCAGCCAGGCCCGGTCGCGCCGCTGCCCGACATCGCGCAGGTCCGGCCCCAGGCGGTCGCCCTCGCCGATGGAATGGCAGGCCGCGCAGCCGTTGCGGAACAGGTATTCGCCGCTGGTGATCTGCAGCGCACGGGCCTGCCGGTAGTCCGGCGCCGCGTCCGTCCTCGGCCAGCCGAGGAAGGTGCGCACCGTCTCGGCCACGTACAGCGGGTTGTCGGTGGACGAGGTCTTCATCCACTGCCCTGACAGCTCATGGCCCACCCGCAGCGTGCTGGTGTGCGCATCGCGCGGCGAGGTCGGCCCGATCGACCCCAGCCCCAGCCGCCGCACCAGCTGCGCCACCTCCGCCTCCTGGCCGGTCAGGAAATACCAGCCCGGCCCGGCGCCATATTGCGCCGCATAGGCGTGCATCGCGGCGGGCGTGTCGTGCGCCGGATCGACGCTGATCGACAGGAACACGATGTCCCGCCCGACCCGCTCGCCCAGCTGGCGCTGCAGCTCCAGCAGCTTGGCCGTCCCCAGCGGGCACACGTCGGTGCAGACGGTGAAGAAGGTGTTGACCGCCACCGCACGGCCCCGGATCAGGTCGTGGAAGCGGATGCGCTCGCCGTGCTGCGTGGTCAGCAGCGGGTTGGGCAGGTAGCCGTCCTCCCAGGGGCGCGTGGCGGTGCGGCCCTCGAAGGCCAGCAGCCCGGCCGCCACCACCACCATGCCCAGCACGCTGGCCAGCCACAGCCGCCAGCGCCCGCTCACAGCAGCACCACGGCCACGTTGTGGATCGCCTGCACCGCGCCCGTGTGCATGTCGATCAGCATCACCAGCTTCACCACCCCCATGCGCAGCGTGCGCTGCAGCAGGCCGCCGACCGGCTCCATCGGGAAGGTGATCTCCAGCGTCTGCGTCGGCTGGTGGGGCAGCACCAGCGACTCCACGCTGGTGATGACATAGCGCGTCAGGCTGGGCAGTCCCTGACCGACGATGCCCCGCATGTCGAAGTCGGCCAGCAGCGTCTGCACACCGGTCTCGGCGTCGCGGCTGATGCGGGTGTGCAGGAGGCCGACCCCGGTGAAGGTCACGGCCTCCAGGGTGGCGGTGGCCAGCCCGACGTAGTTCACGGGCAGGCGCAGCGTGTGGACAGCCATGGGAATGCTCCAGATCCAGAAACCAGAAGAAAGGTCAACGCAGCGTTTCGGCGACGGGCGCGAAGCTCACGCCTTGCGGGCGCGGCAGTGGCGTCGGCAGCGGCACCAGCGACGGCGTCACGCCCGGACTCAAGTCCCAGCGCAGCAGCATCGCGTGGTCCTCGTGCGTGGTGGTGTGGCAGTGCTGCACGAACATGCCGCCCCAGTCGCGGAACTGCATCGAGATCTGGATCTCGCCCCCTGGCCGCAGCCGGAACACGTCCTTGCGCCCGCGCTCCCACGGCGGCACCTGGGCGGCCGAGCCGTTGCGGGTGAGCAGGATGCCTTCCTCGAAATGGGTGTGGATCGGGTGGTCCCAGCCGCCGCTGGTGCGCATGGTCCAGATCTCGCGCGTGCCGTAGACGGGCTGCGCGCTGACGCGGCTGAAGGCGGCGGCCAGCATCGAGCCGCCATCGGTGCGGATGCCCCACGGCCCTTCCGAGGCGGTGGGCAGCGTGCCTTCGGTCGGCAGGGTCTGGTTGGCGCCACGGCCGAACTCGAACACCCGTGTGCGCGACACCGGCTGGGTCAGCGCCGGGTTCTCGATCAGGTTCAGTGGCACCTGGCTGACATCGGGCTGCGCCGGATTGCACACGATGCGGAACTCCAGGAAGCGCCCGACGCCGGGATCGCGGTCCGAGCCGGCCAGTGCCTGCGCCAGCGACAGCGTCCTGTGGACCTGCCGGCCGTCGTTGTGCTCGGCCAGGTTGACCAGATGCACCTTGCTGCCCACCGTCCACTGGGTGAAGTCGATGACGATGTCGTAGCGTTCGCCCACGCCCATGAGGTCGGTGCTGGCCACCGTCAGCCGCTGGGGCAGCAGGTTGCCGTCGTTGGCGATCAGATAGAAAGGCCGGCCATCGCTCAGGGCCACCTTGAACATGCGCGCCACACCACCGTTGAGCAGCCGGAAGCGGTACTTGCGCCGCTCGACCTCGAAATACGGCTTGTAGGCCAGGTTGACCGTCATCACGTCGCCGAGGAAGCCATCGGTGTCGAAGAGGTCGAAGGCCAGCTGGCCCTGGGTGTTGAACGCCTTGTCGGCGAGCATCAGGTTCACGTCGTAGTCGAGGTTGCCCCAGTCCTTGGCCCGGCCGCTGGGCAGGCGCAGGTTCACGCCGTCGTTGATCGCCTCGTTGCCCCGGTCGAGCGCGCTGTAGAGGTTGAACAGTGCCGCGTTGCCCTTGTAGACGTTCTCCGCCGTGTGCTCGAACATGTGGTCGTGGAACCAGTGCGAACTCATGGTCTCGCGCCAGTCGCCGGGCAGCTTGGTGATGCCACCGCTGCCGTTGGGGGTGCCGCAGCGCGGGTCGGTGGCCGCGGTGTTGATGTTCGTGAACCCGGCATGGACGATCGGCCAGTGGTAGTCGTAGAACTGGCCGGGGAAGAAGAAGGCGCCGGTGAAGCCGTCGTTCTCGGCGCCGTGGTGGCCGTTGTGCTCGTGGGTGGTGAGGGTGTGGCGGCCGAAGCCGTTGTTCTGGCGCGGGTCGGCGGGCAGGCGGTTATGGTGGCGGAACAGGATCGGCTCGCCGTAGCGACCCAGCAGCAGTTTCGGGGGCACGGTGCCGTTGAAGGTCCACACCGAGTTCGGCTGCTGCACCGGCATCAGCGGGTGGAAGCGCGGCGCGATCGGCGCGGCCGGGTTGATGCCCGAGTTCAGCTTGGCCGGCACGCCAGGGTTGTAGGTGGTCAGCGTCTTCGCGCCTTGCTGCGTGACCTCGACCCCCACGCGCGGCAGGAATTCGTTCCACCGCTGGTGCGACCACATCGGACCGGGCGGGCGGCCTTCGATCGGCCCCTGGTTGCCGCCGGGGTAGGCCGCCACCAGCGCGGGATCGAGCGTGCGCAGCGTCTGGTTCGACTCGGCGCGCGGCGCCGGCACCATCGTGGTCAGCGGATTGGCGGTGCGCGCCAGCAGATCGGCGCGGGGCATCGGCTGCGTGAACGGGAGCGCACCGAACAAGGGGCTGCGCGGGATGCCGGTGGGCACGGCCGCGTAGGCGCTGCTCACGAAGGGATGCAGGCCGTGCTTGAGCGCCAGCCCGCCCGTGACCGTGAACAGGCCCCAGCGGAACAGGTCACGTCGACTGACTTCGCCGTGCGAGAGGGCGCGGACGATGTCTTGGCGGTTGCGGCGAGCGGCCTCCGCTTCCTGGATGCGCTTGGCGGGTGCGTCGGGCGGCAGGTACATGGAAATCTCGCAGTAATCGTGAAAAATGTCGCATTAAGATTGTATCTTAATGTTTCAATCCACAGACCTTGCGGAATCCTGATGCCACCCGGTCCGGCCGATCAGGGCGCCGACGTGGCCAGCAGCGTGAAGTGCTCGACCTGCGGTGGCTGGGCGAAGAACGGCCCGACGATGGCGCGCCACTCGGCAAACGCCGGAGACTCGCGGAAATCGACGGTGTGGTTCTCCAGCGTCGTCCACCAGATCATCAGCACATAGCGTTCGGGCGATTCGAGGCCCTTGTTGACCTTGTAGCCACAGAAGCCCTTGGCCTGGGCGATGACGGTGTCCACGCCGCGCTGGATGGCGGCGTCGAAGTCGGCCTGGCGACCAGGCTGGATGCGGATGTCGGCGAGTTCGAGGATCATGGTTCGGGTCTCCGGAAATGGAATCGGCATCCTAGCCGCAGCCCGTGATCCGGGGAGCGGAGCCCTGCACGCGCAGGATGGGCGCCCCGCGGGTGGCCCGACACACTGGCCGGCATGCACCAGCGCCCACCCCCCTCTGCCTTGCTGCGCCGACCATGGACTCCGTTGCGGACCCTGTGGCTGGCCTGGCTGCTGTCACTGCTGCTGTCACTGCTGCTGGTGCGGCCTGCTGCGGCGCAGGACTGGGAACAGGTCGCCGCCGGGATGCTCCAGCGCCCGGAGTTCGAGGCCCTGCCGCTGCAGATCCAGCCGCCCCGCGGCCAGTCGCGCGGGGGCTCGCCGATCGAGATGCAGTTCCAGTCCGGGCAGTGCCTGCTGAAGCTGCGCACCCGTGGCAACCCGGTGGCGGAGTGGCTGCTGGCGCAGGCGCAGCCCGAGGACCGCACGCTGTGGATGCAGGCCGTGCTGGTCCACGAGATCGCGCACTGCTGGCGTTGGCAGCAGGGCCAAGATCCCGGCCTGGAGCAGCTCGCCACGCTCATGGCCAGCCCCAGCGCCCGCACGGACGCCACCGTGGCGCGTCAGCTCGGGCAGGAGGAGTCGTTTGCGGATGTGGTGGCACTGGCCTGGGTGGCGGGGGCTGCGCCGCAGCGGTTCGAGGCCATCCTCCAGGCGTTCCTGCGGCTGCGCAGTGACCCACGCCTGTCGACCGGCCCGCACGACACGCGGGCTGCACTGCAGCGGGTACAGCGCGAGGGGATCTCTACGGGCCGGTCGGTGTTCGTGGTGGCCAGCGCGCTGCTGCAGGCGCCCTGAGCCGCCGGCCTAGAATCCCCCGATGGCCATCCGTTCCACCGTCCACAAAGCCGAGCTGTCGATCGCCGACATCGACCGGCACCACTACGCCGACCACGCCTTCACGCTGGCCCGGCACCCTTCCGAGACCGAGGAGCGCCTGATGGTGCGCCTGGTCGCCTTCGCGATGCATGCGCACGAGCGCCTGGTCCCGGCTGGCGGCATCTCCACCGAGGACGAGCCCGACTTCTGGCGCGTCGACGACACCGGCGCCATCCAGCAATGGATCCAGGTCGGCCTGCCCGACGAGCGCCTGCTGCGCAAGGCCAGCGGGCGTTCGGACGAGGTCGTGCTCGTCACCTATGGCGGGCGCAAGGCCGAGGTCTGGCGCCAGGAGAACGCCGCCGCGCTGCACAAGCTGCGCAAGCTGACCGTGTGGTGCCTCGCCGAGGAGGAGTGCGAGGCGCTGCAGCCGCTGGTCGAGCGCACGATGCGGCTGGGGGTGACGATCCAGGACGGTCGGCTGCTGTTCGCAGGCGACAAGGGCAGCGCCGAAGTCACCCCGGTGCGCTGGCAGCACCCCTGACTGCGCGCAGCCGCGTCCTGTCCGTGGAATGGCGGATCACGGGCGGCGGGTGGGCCTCAGGAGCGCAAGTGCCGCGCTGACAGTCCCCCGATGCGCGAGGACAGCTTGCGGGCCGCCTGGCCCAGCGCCTGCGTCACTTCGGGGATCGACTTGCGCTGGAGCTGGTCGAGGCGCTCGGCGTAGGGCACGGTCAGGGCCGCCACCGCCCGCCCCTGTGCATCGAGCACGGGGAAGCTGACGGCGTACAGACCGCGCACCTGCACGCTGGGGATCGACTCGTAGCCGGCGGTGCGGATCGCCGCCAGCGTGCGCTCCATCTGCGGGTCGGCCTGTTCCGGGCGCCGCTGGAGCGATTCCTGGATGTGCAGCTTGCGTGTTTCCTCGTCCTGAAAGGCCAGCAGCACCCGGCCTGATGCCGAGATCAGCACGTCCAGCTCCGCCCCCGCCCGCACCGCGAAGCCCATGCCGCTGGGCGTGTCCACCTTGCACAGCACCACCTGCTTGCCCTGCCCGTAGACGGTCAGGTGGCAGGACTGGTCGAGTTCGCTGGCCAGGCGCTGCATGATCGGTGTGGCCTCGAACAGCAGCCGGTGCGTCGGCGGGTGGACATGCGACAGCTCGAACAGCTTGGTCGTGACGCCGTAGGTGTTCTCGTCCACCAGCGTCACGTAGTCGCGGTTCACCAGACACGCCACCATGCGGTAGATCTCGCCGACGCTGCGGCCCAGGCGCTGCGCGATGTCCTTCTGCGTCAGCGGCTGCTCGCTGCGGCAGAGCATCTCCAGGATGTCGAGGCCCTTTTCGAGTGCCGGCGCGGCATAGGAGCGCGCCTCGGCTTCGGTGGTCATGCCCGTGCCCGTGCCTGTGCCTGTGGTGTCCTTGGCGTCGTCCTTCATCCATGCTCCATCTGCTCTGTCCATCGCGTGGGCGCCATTGTCGTGCAGCCCGCACGGTGGTCCGGCCGAGGTGGCCTCAACCAGTGCGTGGTCCCTGCGCGGCGGCCGAAGCCAGCAGCGCGTCGATCGCTTCTGCGCCGTAGCCCAGCTCCTCCAGCAGCGCCCGCGTGTCCGCCCCGCGCGGCTGGGCGGGCGTGCGCCGTGGCAGGGGGGCGTCATCGACCCGAATCGAGGAGCGGATCGCGGCGGTGCGGCCCTCGGTCGGGTGCTGCTCGTGCGCGATCAGGCCGACGGCGGTGAGGTGGGGATCGTGGGGCAGCGTGTCCAGGGTGTGGCAGGGCTGGGCGGCCAGATCGGCGCCCTGCAGGATGTCGAGCCACTGCGCCGTGGTGCGGCCGGTCAGCGCGGCGCCCCGGACCTCGAACCACTCGCCCACATGCCGCGCCCGCGCCGCCACGCTCGCGAAGCGCGGATCGTCGAGCAGGTGTGCCCGGTCGGTGGCGACGAGGAAGGCGCGCACCTGCGGGTCGGTGTTGACCGTGAACGAGATCCAGCCGTCTGCGGTTTTCACCGGCTTGTTGTGCGGGCTGAGCAGGCGCAGGTCGCCGGGCGGGCCGACGGGCGGGTCGAAGCTGTGCTGCGCGAGGTGCTCCTGCAGCACGAAAGTGGCCATGGTCTCGAACATCGGCACCTCGATGCTGCAGCCTTGCCCGCTGGTGCGGCGCTCCACCAATGCAGCGAGGATGGCCCCGGCGGCGATCTCCCCGGCCACGTGGTCGCAGATCAGCAGCGGCACATACGCCGGCGCTCCGTCGCGCGCCTGCATCAGCCCGGCCACGCCCGACACGCCCTGGACCACGCTGTCGTAGGTGGGCAGACCCGCATACGGGCCGTCGGTGCCGTAGCCGGTGATGAGGCAGTAGACCTTGTCGGGGTGCTTGGCCCGCACGGTGGCCGCGTCCAGCCCCAGCCGCGCCAGCGCCTGCGGGCGCATGTTGGCCACGACCACGTCGGCCGACTCGACCAGCCGCGCCACGGCCTCGCGGGCGCCGGGCTGCTTCAGGTCGAGGCAGATGTTGCGCTTGCCACGGTTGATGTGCAGGTAGGTGCCGGAGTGCTGGCCCGTGGGGGACAGGCCACCCAGGCCGCGCATCAGATCGCCCTCGGGGGCCTCGACCTTGACGATCTCGGCGCCGTACTGGCCCAGCCGCCAGGTGCAGACCGGGCCGACGACGACGCTGGTCAGGTCGAGGACGCGCACGCCCTTCAGTGGTTCGAAGCCCATCGGTGTCATTCCTTCTCATCCACGGTCATCTCGATGGACAGGCGGTGCCGGTCGTCGAATGCCTTGAGCTGCCAGTGTCCGTCCACCGGATCGGCGGTCAGCGTGACGGGTCGGTTGCAGTACAGCGGTGCCACATGCCGCACGGTGAGCGCCGCCGGCGTGACGCCCAGGTCTTGCCGCAGGAACTCGGTGAGCAGCAGCGTGGCCAGTCCGCCATTCACCACCAGGTCCGGGAAACCT
This sequence comes from Sphaerotilus sp., assembly GCA_013299055.1. GTDB lineage: Bacteria > Pseudomonadota > Gammaproteobacteria > Burkholderiales > Burkholderiaceae_C > Sphaerotilus. Next base: position 11,902 of record JAAFKB010000014.1, on the reverse strand, counting down.
TCCACCTCGCGGGCGTGGTGGCGGTCGAGGTGGATGCGGTGCGAATTGAAGCCCAGCGCCGAATACTGGAACAGCAGGGTCTCGTCGGGCATGGCGGTCTTGCAGTGTGCGGACTGCGGCGCCTCGGCGGGCGGGGCTTCCGGGGCGGCGACGCCAGAGGGACGCGGGGGCAGCAACAGGTAGGTCTGCGTCTCGACCAGCGCCGGTTCTGGCGACGCAGCCAGGCACAGCGTGTGCGCAATCGTGACCACCGCCATCGGCCCTGACGCCGTGGTCTTGCGCACGAGCTTCTGGACGGCACTGCTGCGCACCACGCTGGCGCCCACCGGAATGTCCTGGTGAAACGCCACCGTCCGGCTGCCCAGCATCAGGCGCGGCAAGCCCAGATCCGGCATCGGCACGCCCAGCCCCGGAAAGCCGTCGCCGCGCAGGGCCGAGCGCCGTGTATCGGCCCCCAGCAGCACGAACTGCCAGCCCCGTGGCAGTGCCTGACCCGTTGCCACGGTGTCGGGGTCCAGGTCGAGCATCGCCGCGACCCGGCGCACGGTGGACAGCGCGCAGCTCTCTTGCCGCTGCACGCGGGTGGGCTCGTCCGCGTCCGCCGTGGCCTGGGGATTCAACAGGTGATTTGTCATGGATGAAACGGCGTGTTCTTCAATGAAAAGGATTGGGCCGACATCTGTCAGAAATGTCCATTTGTGCGGCTTAGGTGTTTTTACCAATGATTTGTCTTCTTCATGGGTGAATCATTGTCGCCAATTCTCACTGTCTTCTCACCGCCTCACAGGATCGCCATGAACTTCAAGTTCCACCACATGAACCTCTGCACGGACAACCTGCCGCGCCTGACCAAGTTCTACAAGACGCTGTTCGACCTGGGGACCATCCAGGACCAGGAGCACACCGTGGTGAGCGGTGTCCGCGAAGACCGTGCCTACACCGGCAATGTGGACTTCCTGACCGACGGGGACATCGAGTTCCACTGGGCCGAGCGCGACCTGGACACCGGTTTCAAGATGAAGAAATTCGTCAATCCGATGGGCCACGGCCATTTCTGCTTCCGCACGGACGACATCCAGGGCTTCATGCGCCGCTGCGACGCGCTGGGCATCCGCTACTCGGACTACGGCTGCTGGGCCATCCCGGGCTGGCACCAGGTCTTCCTGCACGACCCCGATGGGCATGTGATCGAGATCCACCAGCCCGGCGTGTTCAACCGCTGATCCGCACCACTCGCCGGGCGCCATGCCCGCGCTGCCCAGCACCACCCCAGGAGACTCTGACCATGGACACCACCCGTTCCACGCCCGCCCGCCGCGCCGTCCTCCAGCAACTGGGGGGACTGGCCGCTGCCGCCCTCGTGCCGGGCGTCGCGCTGGCGCAAGGCAGCAAGACCACGCTCAAGATCGCGATTTCGATCCCGGAGAGCCACCCGACCGTCGTCGCCCTCAAGGCGGCCTGCGCAGAAATTCTCAAGGAATCAGGCGGCCGTCTGGCGATCGATGTCTACCCCAGCGGCCAGCTCGGCAGCGACACCGACACCGTCTCGCAGGTCCGCTCCGGCGCGATCGACTTCGTCTGCACCGCCAACCAGATCTGGGGCAACCTGGTCCCGGTCATTTCCATCAACACGCTGGCGTTTGCCTTCCCCGACTACGCCACGGTCTGGAAGGCGATGGACGGCGAGCTGGGCGCGCACATCCGCAGCCAGTTCGACAAGATCGGCGTGGTGCCGGTGGGCAAGGCGTTCGACCACGGCTTCCGCCAGATCACCCATGCGTCCAAGCCGATCACCTCGCCCAAGGACATGGACGGCATGAAGATCCGCGTGCCGGCCAGCCCGAACTCGACCTCGCTGTTCAAGGGCCTGGGCGCCTCGCCGACCACGGTGCCGATCGGCGAGCTGTACACCGCGCTGCAGACCAAGGTGGTCGATGGCCAGGAGAACGCGCTGCCGACCATCGACGCCACCAAGCTCTATGAGGTCCAGAAGTACTGCTCCTACACCTCGCACATGTGGGACTGCTTCACGCTGGTGGCCAACAAGCGCAACTGGAACGCGCTGCCGGAAGACCTGCGTGCGCTGGTCACCCGCGTGTTCGATGCCCACGCCCTCAAGCAGCGGGCTGCCCACGAGACATTGAACGCATCGCTGGAAGCCAAGCTCAAGGGCGCTGGCATGCAGTTCAACGCCGTGGACGGCAAGCCCTTCCGCGACATGCTGCAGAAGGCGGGCTACTACAGCGACTGGCAGAAGAAGTTCGGCGCGGAAGCCTGGACGCTGCTGGAAAAGTACAGCGGCAAGCTGGCCTGACCTGACATGAGCGCCACCGCCACCACCCCCACGACCAGCGACACCACTGACACCGCGCTCTCGGCACACCGCACCCTGGCGCGCTGGATGGCGCCGATCGAAGGGGTCTCGGCCGCCCTGATGTTCGCCATCGTCGCGATGCTCTTCAGCGGCGTGGTGAGCCGCTATGTCTTCGGCAAACCGATCACCTGGATCGACGAGGCCGTGTCTTTCGCCTTCATCTGGGTGGCGATGCTCGGGGCGGTGCTGGCGATGCACCGCAACGAACACCTGCGGCTGACGATGTTCGTCGAGCGCATGCCGCCGCGGCTGCAGGGGCTGGTCCACGCCTTCGCGCTGGTGGCGGTCGCGGCCTTCCTGATCGGCCTGATCCACCCGGCCATCGAGCATGCCGAGATGGAGTGGATCGTCACCACGCCGTCGCTGGAGCTGCCGGCGGGCCTGCGGGTCGCGGCGATCCCGGTCGGGCTGGTGCTGATGCTGGCGGTCGTGGCGGTGTATGCGCTGCGCACGGTGTCGCTGGCGAATCTGGTGATGGCGGCGGTCGGGGTGCTGGCCTTCATCGGGCTGGGTCTGTGGCTGGCGCCGCAGCTCGCCTCGCTGGGGCTGGCCAACATCGTGATCTTCCTGGTCGCGCTGGTGGGGCTGTGCCTGGTGGCGGGGGTGCCGATCGCGTTCTGCTTTGGCTGCGGCGTGATGGCCTTCCTGGCGTTCACGAGCCAGGTGCCGCTGGTCGTGATCGTCGGGCGCATCGACGAGGGCATGGCCAATCTGGTGCTGGTGTCGGTGCCGATCTTCGTGCTGCTGGGCTGCGTGCTCGACGCCACCGGCATGGGCAAGGCCATCGTGGACCTGCTCGCCGCGCTGATCGGGCATGTGAAGGCCGGCATGTCCTACGTGCTGCTGGGCTCGCTGTTCATCGTCTCGGGCATCTCCGGCTCCAAGGTGTCGGACATGGCCACCGTCGCACCGGCGCTGTTCCCCGAGATGCGACGGCGCGGCAACAAGCAGCCCGAGATGGTGGCGCTGCTGGCCACGGGCGCCGCGATGGCCGACACCGTGCCGCCCAGCATCGTGCTGATCGTGCTGGGCTCGGTGGCGGGGGTGTCGATCGCCGGGCTGTTCGAGAGTGGCTTCTTCGTCGCGATGGTGCTGCTGCTGGCCCTGCTGCTGCTGGCGCGCTGGAAGGCGCGGCACGAAGTCACCGACCAGGTGCAGCGGCCGACGCCGAAGATCCTCGGTCGGCTGGCGCTGGTCGCCGCGCCCGCGCTGGTGCTGCCCTTTCTGATCCGCAGCGCCGTCGGCGGCGGTGTGGCGACCGCCACCGAGGTGTCCACCATCGCCGTGCTGTACGCGATGCTGATCGGGCAGGTGCTGTATGGGGGCCTGAGCCGGCGCGGCATCTACAAGATGCTGGTCGAGACGGCTGCCCTCAGCGGCGCCATCCTGCTCATCCTGGGCACGGCCTCCGCCATGGCCTGGGCCATCACGCAGAGCGGCGTCGTGCAGCACCTCTCGCAGTTCCTCACCACGCTGCCCGGCGGCTGGATCGCCTTCATGCTGGTGACGGTCGTCGTCTTCCTGGTGCTGGGCTGCCTGCTGGAAGGGCTGCCGGCGGTGCTGCTGCTCGCGCCGATCATGTTCCCGATCGCCAAGAAGCTCGGCATCCACGAGATCCATTACTCGATGGTCATCGTCTGCGCCATGAACGTGGGGTTGATGATGCCGCCCATCGGCGTGGGCTTCTACGTCGCCTGCCGCATCGGCAACGCCAAGCCCGACGACGTGATGCCGGCGATCTGGCCGTACATCGTGGCGCTGCTGGTCGGGGTGGTGGTGATCGCGCTGGTGCCGGGTCTGTCCACCTTCATGCTGTGAGGCCGTGCCCACCATGCTGCTGTTCCTCACTGGTGCCACTGGCTACATCGGCGGCTCGGTCGCCCTGCAACTGCTCGCCTGCGGCCACCGCGTGCGCGGCCTCGTGCGCAGTGCCGAAGGGGCGGCGTTCCTGGCTGCACAAGGCATCGAGCCTGTGCGGGGCGATCTGGACGACACCGCCCTGCTGACCCGCGAGGCACAGTGCGCCGACGGCGTGGTCCACACCGCCAGCGCCGACCACGCACCGAGTGTCCACGCGCTCATCGCCGGGCTGGTCGGGTCGTCCAAGCCGCTGATCCACACCAGCGGCGCCAGCGTGGTCGGCGACGATGCGCGTGGTCAGGCACCATCCGGCCCCGTCTTCGACGAGGACACCCCGCTCGCCGTGGACCCGCGCAAGCAGGCCCGGCGCGACATCGACCTGTGCGTGCTCGCGGCGGCAACGCAGGGCGTGCGCAGCGCAGTCCTCTGCCCCAGCCTCGTCTACGGCGTCGGCCACGGACTCAAGCGGGACAGCGTGCAGATTCCGTTCCTCGTCGCCAATGCCCGCGCACAGGGCCGGGTTCAGGTCGTCGGCCAAGGACTGAACGTGTGGTCGAACGTGCATCTCGACGACCTCGTGGCGCTGTACCTGCGCGTGCTCGACCAGGCGCCACCCGGTGCCTTCTATTTCGCGGAGAACGGCGAAGCGTCCTTCGGCGACCTGGGAGCGGCCATCGCCACGCGGCTCGGGTTGCCCGGCGTGGTCTCGCTGGACCCGGTCGTGGCCGCCGAGCGGTGGGGTGTGCCACGCGCGTATTTTTCGCTGGGCAGCAACAGCCGGGTCCGGGCTGTGCGGGCGCGCCGCGAGCTGGGCTGGACACCGCGCCACGCCTCCGTGACCGACTGGGTGCTCGGCGAGATGCCGGCTCCTGATGTTTCTGAACCCTGAAAGAGATGCCCATGCTGCTCAAGGACAAGGTCTGCCTGATCGCCGGTGCGGCGTCACCCCGCAGCATCGGCTACGCCACGGCGGAGCTGTTCGCCGAACAGGGTGCCAAGGTGGTGCTGCTCGACCTGTTCATGACCGAGCAGGTGGCCCATGACTTCCAGGTCAGCCTCGAAACCCGGCTGCAGCGCCCGGTGTCGGTGCAGGGCCTGCGCTGCGACATCAGCCGTGCGGACGACTGCGAACAGGCTGTGCGTCAGGTGGTCGAGCGCCACGGCACGCTGGACTGTCTCGTCAATTCCGCCGGCATCGTCCAGTCGCAGCCGCTGCTCGACATCTCCGCCGCCGACCTCGACCGCATGCTCGACATCAACCTCAAAGGTGCGTTCTTCCTGTGCCAGAGCGCGCTGCGGGTGTTCCGCGAACGCCGCTCGGGCACCATCGTCAACGTGGCCTCGCTCGCCGCGCAGCGCGGGGGCGGCCTGGTCGGCGGCCCGCACTACGCAGCGTCCAAGGGCGGCATGCTCAGCCTGACCCGCAGCATCGCCCGCGAGTTCGGGCCGCTGGGCATCCGCGCCAACGCGATCTGCCCGGCCATGATCGACACGCCGATGCTCGACGGGCTGACCACTGAACGGTTGCAAGGCATCGTTGACGCCATTCCCCTGAAGCGCACCGGCACCACCCGGGAGGCTGCGGGCGCGTGCCTGTTCCTGGCCTCGGACCTTTCCGGATTCGTCACGGGGGCGACCCTGGATGTCAACGGCGGCACGCACATCCACTGATACCGCGCCCCTCGTCGATATTCGCCAGCGCCCTGACAGCGGCCGACCGTTGAAACTCGGGGAATATTCCGTTCCCGTTATTTTCTGCGCCGCAGTCCAGCCGCAAGGCTGGCGACACCTGAATCTGTCGCAGATCTAGGGTTTTCACTAATTTCGACCAGATGAAAACTGCATAACATGCGAATGTTAACGATAACACATCACAACCTTACAACGTGGCATGCGCTGCCGCGTTTGCTGCAATTCATTGTCTGAGCACTGAAAGTTCGTATGGAAGACTACGCCAGCCGGCAACGCAAGCCGACCAAGCACCTCGTCGGCCTTGGACTGGTGGTGGTATTGCACCTGGCACTGCTGTGGGCCATTAACTCGGGATTGGCCCGGGCCTTTGTCAAGAAGATCAAGGGTCCGGTCGAGGCGGTCATGCTGGAAGAGGCCAAGCCTGATATTCCCGTGCCGCCGCCCCCACCGCCACCGCCCCCGCCGAAGAATGCGCCCCCGCCACCACCGCCCCCGCCGCCGGCTTATGTGCCCCCTGTCGATGTCCCGGTGACGCAGTCCGCTGCAGCCAATGCAATTGCGGCGGTCACCAGCGCGCCGCCGAAAGTGGAAGCCCCTCCGCCACCGCCTGCTCCGCCGCCGCCTGCGCCACCGCCACCGCCGCCTCCACCTGCGCCGGAGCCGGTGCGCACCCCGGCCGTGGCCAATGCGTCTGGATGCGAGAAGCCCGAATATCCGAGTTCCTCGCGTCGCCTCGAAGAAGAGGGCACCGTGAGCCTGCGGTTCCTGGTGGGTGCCGATGGCCGAGTCGTTCAGGCAGAAGTCGAGAAGAGTTCCGGATTCAAGCGGCTCGACGAAGCGGCGCGAACGGGTTTGTCCCGCTGCACGTTCAAGCCTGCCACGGTGGACGGAAAACCCGAACAAGGCTGGGCCAGCCTGAAATACACGTGGCGTCTGGAATGAGTGGAATGCGTCGATGACGCTCGATCCAGTCTTGTCCCATTCACCTAACTGAACCAGTGAACCATTTCCGATGCATTTCGGACCATCACGAACGGAGAATCACACCATGAAGACCAAGAACATGGCATCCACCGCCAGCAAATGGCTGACCTTCTCGCTGCTCGGTGCCATGCATTGGGTGGCCCAGGCCAGTGAAGCGGCCTCGGCAGTGGCGGCAGCCTCGGCGGCCGTGGCCACGACGGCGGTCGAAGAAAACCCGTACGGCCTGAGTGCCCTGTGGGCGCAAGGCGATTTTGTCGCCAAGGGTACCTTGCTGATCCTCGTGCTCATGAGCATGGGATCGTGGTACGTGATCATCACGAAGCTTGCGGAGCAGGCCAAGCTCAACAAGCAGGCCGCCGCCGCCAAGAAGACATTCTGGACGGCGTCCACGGTCGAGCTTGGCAAAGACACCCTGGCCGCTGGCAGTGCCTTTCGCTATATCGCCGAAAAGGGTCTGGAAGGCGCGTCCAAGCACACCGGTCTGCTGGGCGCGGTGGATTTCAACGAGTGGGTGACCATGAGCCTGCAGCGTGCGATCGGCAATGTGCAGAGCCGCATGCAGGATGGTCTGGCGGTGCTGGCCACCGTGGGTTCGACCGCGCCGTTTGTCGGCCTGTTCGGCACGGTGTGGGGTATCTACCATGCGCTGGTGAAAATCGGCATGTCGGGCCAGGCGTCGATCGACAAGGTGGCCGGTCCGGTCGGTGAGGCGCTGATCATGACCGCCATCGGTCTGGCGGTCGCCGTGCCGGCGGTGCTGGGCTATAACTGGCTGGTGCGGCGCAACAAGGCCGTGATGGAAGAGGTCAATGCCTTTGGCTCCGACCTGCATGCCGTCCTGCTGGGCCAGGCCAAGAAATAAGCCCCCAATCGGCCGGAGGCTGCTCCTGTGCAGTATCCGGCCTTGACCGCCTTCGAGGAAACACAAGATGGCCATGAATATCGGTCAAACCGACGACGAGACCATCAGCACGATCAACACGACACCGCTGGTGGATGTCATGCTGGTGCTGCTGATCATTTTCCTGATCACCATCCCGGTCGTGACGACTTCGGTGAAGGTGAATCTGCCCAAGGAAAGCAACGTGATCCGGGAAACCAAACCGGAAAACGTGATCGTGTCCGTCGATGGTCAGGGCAACATCTTTCTTTACGACACCCCGGTGAAGAACGGCAACGATCTGCAGGACCGGATGAAACGATTCGCCGCGATGAAGCCGCAGCCGGAAGTGCAGATCCGGGGGGATGCCCAGACTGATTTCGAATCGGTCGGGCGCGTGATGTATTCCATCCAGCGCACGGGCATCGTGAAAGTCAGTTTCATCACTGAACCGAACTGAAGGCAAGAAAATGGCCATGAATTTAGGCAGCCAAGGTGATGGCGAACTGGAAGTGATGGTGGACATGAACACGACGCCGCTCATCGACGTCATGCTCGTGCTGCTCATCATGCTGATCATCACGATTCCCGTGCAACTGCACGCCGTCAACCTCGACATTCCCTTGCCCACCAACGCCCCGAAGACGGTCGAGCCGGTCGTCATGCGCGTCGATGTGGACGAGACCAGCGCCATTTCCTGGAATGGCGAGCAGTTGGCTGACCGTGCCGCCTTGGAACTCAAGCTCACGGAATCCGCGCGGATGCAGCCGCAGCCGGAAATTCACATCCGATCCAAAGGCAAGGCCAAGTATGAAGCGGTGGCCACCGTGCTCGCCGCCGCGCAGCGCAATGGCCTGAACAAGCTCGGCATCGTCGGAACCGAACAGTTTGCGAATTGATCCGGCCGCTGAAACCACGACCCTGACCTTGAACCTGACGGAAACCGCATGACGTTCGGCCGCCCGCTCCTCCACGCCATTCTGGTGTCGGCATTCCTGTGGACCGCCGCTCCTGCCCAGGCCCAGGCCACGCTGCGGGCCGAGGTGGTCAAGCCCTTGCAGGCCGCCCAGGAGCAGCTCAAGGCGGGCAACGCAGCCGCTGCGCTCACCCACGCCCTCTCCGCCCGCTCCGTGCCCAGCCTCACCGCTGCCGAAAAGGTCACGGTCGAGCGCATCGTCGCCACCGCCGCCCTCAACGCAAAGGAGCAGGGCACCGCACTGGAGGCGCTGACCTTCCTGTCCGCAGAAACGTCCTTGCCTGCCGGCGACCGGCTGGCGTTCCAGGAGACGCTGATCAGCCTGCTGCGCCTGCAGGGCGACATGGCGGGTCTGGCCAAGGCGGCTCGGCAATACCTCGACCAGGGGGGCACCAAGGCCGGCACGCGTGCGATTTATCTGCAGGCCCTGTCCGCACAAAACCGGCACGCGGACGTCATCGAGTATCTGAATCCGCTGCTGCAAAGCGACAAGGACGCCCTCCTGTCGGAGCCGGAAGCGCGTGTGCTGGCCATCGCACAACGCTCGGTCAAGAACGAAGCGGGTTATTACGACGCCCTCAAGCGCCTGGTGCGCAGTGCGCCGACCAACGCGGATTACTGGGGCACCTTGCTGGCACAGGTGAAGAACCTGCCGCAATTCGATGCCCGGTATGAGCTGGATCTGGCCCGGCTCATGGCCCACCGGCAGACATGGACCGACGCGAACGACCACCTGTATTACGCACAACTGGCGCTCAAGGCGGGTTATCCCCTCGAAGCCCAGCGTGCATTGGACGCGGGCGTGCAGGCCAAGGCATTCAGCGCCGCAGCCGATGCGGCGAATCTGGACAAACTGCGGCGCACGGTGCAGCGCAAGATTGCCGAGGACGCTCCCTTGCTGCAGGCGCTGGAGAAAAAAGCCAGCTCCGCCCAGCAGCAGGCCGAGTTGGCGGAGATCCTGTTCTCCAAGGCCGATTACCCAGAAGCGGCCAAGCTGTACCGGGCGGCACTGCAAACGCCCGATCTGCGCCGCGCGGACGAATTGCGCCTGCATTGGGCCGTGGCGCTGGAACTGTCGGCGCAGCGCAACGAGGCCAGGGCGCAACTCGCGGCCATCCAGTCGAGCGCGACCGCCAGAGAACTCGGTGCCCTGTGGACCTTGGTTCCCTGACCTGCCGTATTTGCCCGATTCGCCCGATTCGCCCGATTCGCCCGATTCGCCCATTTTGTCTGGACACCCCATGGAATTTTCGGCCCAGAATATCCCCAATCCGTTCGAGACGGTCGCGGACATCCCGCTGCTGACCACCGTTGCCGCCACCACCGAGGAGCAGTGGACCGCGTTCAATGGGGACCGGGTCGTGCGCAATGTCGTCACCTCGACCCTGATTCCTTTTTACCCGCCTTCCGGTGTCGCATCCCGGGGAGAATCCGTCATCGTCGCGCCTGGGGGTGGCATGCTCGTGCTGGCGATGGACCATGAAGGGTTTGACGTGGCGCGCAGTCTGGCCGCGCAGGGGTATACGGCCTACGTCCTGAAATACCGGCTCGTGCCCACGCAGCCCGACTGTGCGACTTTTCTGCAGGAATGCCAGTCGTTCTATGCGGAAAAGATGTCCAGGGGATTCGGTCAGGCCGATGCCTTTCTGGAGACCGGATCGGCGGTCGAGGATGTGCTGGCCGCCATCGACTGGATTCGCGGCCACGCGCAACCGGCCACAGGGAAACTGCATTTCGTCGGTTTTTCGGCCGGCGCCAAAGTCGGTGTCGATGCGCTGTCACACGCAGCAGCACGTCAGCACCTTGCGTCGGTCGGGTTGGTCTATTTCAGTCTGGCCGATCCCGCGTGGTCGGCCCCTGACCTTCCGCCGCTGTTCTTGGTGCTCGCGAACGACGACCCCTTGTTCGCGCGCAGTGGATTTGGCCTGCTGCAGAAATGGCAGGATGCCGGGCAGGCGGTGGAATTCCACCTGTTCCATCAAGGTGGCCACGGTTTTGGCGCACGCCAGCAAGGCACGACCTCCGATCAGTGGCTGTCCTTGTACCTGAACTGGCTCCATGCACACCATGGGAAGTGACACCGTGCTGCAGACGTCCAGATCGACCCGCTTTCCCATCCGCTATATCCGTGCAGGAGAAGGTGACGATGCGGTTTTGCTGATCCACGGATTGGGCTGTTCCTCGCTCGAATGGTCCGAGAACATCGCGTTCCTGGCCCGCACGAGGACCGTCATCGCGGTGGACCTGATCGGATTCGGTGCCAGCGAAAAACCGGCCGGATTCGATTATCTGGCCCGCAGCCAGGCGCAGCAGTTGTTGGCGCTGATGGATGAATTGCGCATCCCGCGTGTCCACGTCGCGGGGAATTCGTTCGGCGGCAAGGTGGCGATCGAGATGACGGATCTGGCGGCACACCGGATTCAGTCGGTCACGTTGGTGGCGTCTGCCGGTGCAGGCAGGGAGGCGCCCTTGTCGATGCGCATCAGTACCCTGCCATGGGCCTGGAAATTCCTGCCTGCCCCCACGTTCAGTCAATTCCGGCAAGGTTGGCAAGGCGCCTTCCACGATCCGGAAAAACTGAGCGAGGACCGGGTTCGCCAGAAGTTCGAGGACGCGCAACCGCCCGAGGCCCAGCGCAGCCACCGTCTGACGCTTGCGGGCCAGATCAATTTCTGGGGATTCAAGTCTGCGGATCTGGAGTCCCTTGAACGCATGACACGGGCCATCCGGTGCAAGACCCTCATTGTCTGGGGCCGGCAGGATCGATTCCTGCCCGTGGCCCATGCCCAGATTTTCCAGGAGCGGATTCCCCATGCCGCCGTGAAGATTTTCGAGGACTGCGGACACGCTCCGCAGATCGAGCGGCCAGAAGAGTTCAATCAGTTGCTGGAAGACTTCCTCTCGACTGCTTGAAGCTCCCCGCTGGCTCGGGATAACACCAATGCAAGAACCTCGACCGAGGTCTAGCATTCTGAAAAGTTATCGTTAACATTCTGTTGACCCGCCCCCGCCATTCCAGGCATGTTCATTCGAACGGAGACATTCATGAGACATTTCGAAAAGCGCCCGCTGGTCCTGGCGGTGCTGGGAGCCTTGGCTGCCTATACCCCCCTCCTGACCCACGCGCAGGCGTCGA
>JAAFKB010000139.1 GCA_013299055.1 Sphaerotilus sp. | reverse complement strand
ATGCCGCCGCTGGTCGGGCCAACGTGGCCGATCTTGACGACCTCCTGCGCGCTGACTTGGGTGGCGCCAGCCAGTGCGGCTGCGGCGATGACAACGTTGAGCGTGTGATTCATGGAACGGGTCTCCGACGGATGGAACGGGGTAGAAAGACTGGCTCTTGTGCAAAGCGAGCGTCATGGGTCTTTCAAGATACGTGCCAACCAGGAGTGTCTTCTGTCATGCGGTATGGGCTGTCCAGACTTGTTCTTCTATGCTGTTCTTCTTCTTCTTAAAGATAGTACGTAGTAGTAGAGGGAGTCATTTTCTGTGAACAACCCTGTTTTCTTCTTTTAAATCAAGGACTTGAGCTGGGGAGAACCCTGTGTGTGACCCGGTGGATGGCCAGGGGACTCACAGGGATCAACTTTGCCAGGCCCCGGTTGTGCGTGCAGAACTCCACACCTGTTCAACGGTTGTCCACAGAGTTGTTCCGTGCAGCCCGTCACGACTGGATGTCCGCCGGGTTGTCCACAACCGCGGGTGACGGCAACCCGTACCATCGCAGGCTTTCACGATCGGGGATCCGTCCATGGGCACGCCTGCCAACCCTCAGAAGTACCTGGTCCTGGCCGCGCCCAGTGCGATCGACGGCACTGGCGCCTTCGCCGGCGAAGCCATCCCGGCGGGGCGCAAGATCGGCGAGATCCGGGGCGAGCGCATCGGCATCCAGGAAGCCTGGGAGCGCGTGAAGACGATGGAACGCATCATGATGGTGGAAATTTCCTCCAAGATCGCCGTCGATGCCTCCAAGTCGCGTGATCCGCTGCGCTTCACGAACCACTCCTGTGCAGCCAACGCGGTGCTGCGCATCCAGCAGGGGCGCATTGAAATCCACGCGATGCGGGCGATCGCGCCGGGCGAGGAAATCACCTGCAACTACGGCGAAACCCACCACGAAGGCCGGCTGACCTGCCGTTGTGGCGTGATCAACTGCGTGGGCAAGCTGTGAACAACCGGTGGGCAACCCGCCCCAGCAGTGGGCAACCCTGTGCAGAGTGCGTGGACAGCCAGTGAATTGTGCGTGGACAACCGGGTGCGTCGGCCGTCCAGAGGGGCTCAGGCGCGCAGTTCGCGGCGCAGGATCTTGCCGACGTTGCTCTTGGGCAGCTCGTCGCGGAACTCGATGTGCTTGGGGCGCTTGTAGCCGGTGAAGTTGTCGCGGCAGTACGCGACCAGGTCTTCCTCGGCCAGTGCCGGGTCACCCTTGACGACGAAGAGCTTGACCGCCTCGCCCGTGCGCTCGTCCGGGATGCCGATGGCCGCACACTCCAGCACGCCAGGGTGCAGGTTGACCACCTGCTCGATCTCGGTCGGGTACACGTTGAAGCCGGACACCAGGATCATGTCCTTCTTGCGGTCCACGATCCGGCAGTAGCCGCGCGCGTCCATGATGCCGATGTCACCGGACTTGAAGAAGCCGTCTGCGGTCATGACCTGGGCGGTCTCGTCGGGGCGATTCCAGTAGCCGGCCATCACCTGCGGCCCGCGGATGCAGATCTCGCCAGGCTGCCCCAGCGGCACGTCCTGGCCGTCGTCGTCGCGGATGGCGATGTCGGTGGAGGGCACGGGCAGGCCGATGGTGCCGGTGTACTCCTTCAGGTCGATGCGGTTGGCGGTGGCCACCGGCGAGGTTTCCGACAGGCCGTAGCCTTCGGCGATCGGGCAGCCCGTGATCTTGAGCCACTTCTCGGCGGTGGCCTTCTGCACGGCCATGCCGCCGCCGTTGGAGACGACCAGCTGCGAGAAGTCCAGCCGCGCGAAGTCGGGGTGGTGGGCCAGCGCGTTGTAGAGCGTGTTGACGGCCGGGAACATGTGGATGCGGTGGCCCTTGAGCGCGCCGATCAGGGCTGGCAGGTCGCGCGGATTGGGGATCAGGATCAGCCGCTGGCCCATGCGCGCGCCCAGGAAGTACGACACTGTCAGCGCGAAGATGTGGTAGAGCGGCAGCGCGCACACGCCCGTCATCTGCTGGTGGCCGAGGCGGTCGATCATGGGCTGGAACCAGACCTCGCTCTGGACGATGTTGGCCACGACGTTGCGGTGCAGCAGGGTGGCCCCCTTGGACACGCCGGTCGTGCCGCCGGTGTACTGCAGGAAGGCGATGTCGTCGGGCGTCACCCCGGCGCGGGCGAGCTTCAGGCGGCTGCCCTGCTCGACGGCGTCGTTGTAGCGGGTGACGCTGCGGCCGCCGTCGGCTGGCAGGCGGAACTCCGGCACCATCTTGCGCACATGGCGCACCACGAAGTTCACCAGCTGCCGGCGCCACAGCGGCAGCATGTCGCCCATCGCGGCCAGCACGACGTGCTTGACCGGCGTCTGCGCGATCACCTCCTGCAGCGTCGCGGCGAAGTTCTCCAGGATGACGATGGCCTCGGCGCCGGAGTCGACGAGCTGGTGCTGGAGTTCGCGCGGGGTGTAGAGCGGGTTGACGTTGACCACTGCATAGCCTGCCCGCAGCACGGCGGCGATGGCCACCATGTACTGCGGCAGATTGGGCATCATCAGCGCCACCCGTGCGCCACGTGCCAGGCCCTTGCCCTGCAGCCAGGCGCCCAGGGCGGTGGACTGCTCGTCTAGCGTGCGGAAGGTGATGGGCTGGTTCAGGAACAGCGCGGCCTGGCGGCTGGCATGCTGGTGGAAACTGGTGTCGAGCAGATCGACCAGCGTACCCGTCGGCTCGACGGTGGCCGGCACGCCCTCCGGGTAGCTCTGCAGCCAGGGGCGGTGGGGGGTGGTGGTCATGGGGAGGTGCTCCGGGTCGTGGTTCTGAGAATGCCCGGATTGTTCAGCCCCGTGTCAGCTTCGCTCCTCCGGGCTTGCCCGTAGCGCGGTCAGGGGGTTGTCTCACCGGGGACACTGACCATGTCCCTCAGCGCGGATTCAGGATGGTACTGATCAATCCTGCAATCATCCTCCGATGGATTCCGAATTGACGCTGGACGCCGTGGACCGGCGCATTCTTGCCGCGCTGCAACTGCAGGGCCGCATCACCTATGACGAACTCGCCGCGCAGGTGCAGCTGTCCGCGTCGGCCGTGCTGCGGCGGGTGCGGCGGCTGGAGGAGTCGGGGGTGATCGCCGGTTACGCGGCCATCGTGCCACCGGGCAAGCTGGGGCTGGGGCTGTCCGCCTATGTCGAGGTGCAGCTGCAGCTGCCGCAGCCAGGTGACGGGCTGGCCGGACAGTTCCGGACCGCGGTCCAGGAGTGGCCGGAAGTGACCGAGTGCGTCTGCCTGAGCACGGGCATGCACTATCTCCTGCGCGTCGTCGTGGCCGACATGGCCCACTATGGGCGGTTCATGGTGGACACCTTGTTGCTGCACCCGGGGGTGCGCGATTGCAAGACCAGCTTCGTTCTGGCGCAGGTCAAGCAGCAGCGTGCCGTGCCGATCTGATCCTCGCCAGGCCCATGGCCCATTCCAGGGATGGACTTGATTCGTGTTATTTTGTAACTTCCGTGCCAACCGGAGGTGTGGGCAAGATGACCTGGCTGGGCAAGCTCGTGAAGTCGATCGCGGCACTGCTGGTGCTGCTGGTGCTGGTGGGGTATGCCCTGCCGGACCGTCGCCTCGTCGAGCGCCAGCGCTTCATCGACCGCAAGCCGGCGCAGCTCTGGCCCCTGCTGGCCGATCCTCGCCAGTGGGCCCGCTGGTCGCCGTGGCATGCACGGGATCCGCAGATGGTGAACCGCTACAGCGGGCCCGCCATGGGGCTGGGGGCCCGGTGGTCGTGGGACAGCGTGCTGCTGGGCCGTGGACAGCTCCACATCGACGCAGCGCGCGCGCCCACGTATCTGGGCTATGCGGTGGACTTCGCGGCGCAGGGCGGCACCGCCCGTGGCGAATTCCGACTGCACGCCGTGGCCGGCGGCACGCAGGTGAGCTGGCAGCAGGAATCCGTGGCGGGCCCCAACGTGTTGCTGCGCTGGCTGCGACTGATCACCGACCACCGGCTCGGGCGTGAGTTCGAGGTGGGGCTGGACCGTCTGGCAGGCACCAGGGATCCCGTCTGAGGTCTGCGCTGCGGGGTCAGGCCAGGGTGTTGTCGATCAGCCGCTGCACCGAAGGGACCGACAGGCCCAGCAGCGTGGACAGCTCTTCCAGCTCCGCTGGCGGCAGCATGGCCTGCGGACCGTCGCAGTCGATCCGTTCGGCCAGTGCCAGTGCCAGCGCCAGCAGCCGGCGCTGTGGCTGCAGCAGCACCTGGCTGTGGCTGTCCTGTGGATCGGTCAGGCGCCGCAGCGTGCCGGGCAGTCCCCAGTCCCGCGCCAGGCGGTGCTCCAGTGTGTCCACGGTGGTGTGCAGCAGGGCCTGTTCGTGGCTGGCCGCGTCCTGATGGGGGTGCTGCACGCACCGCTCCTGTACCGCCAGCGCCAGCGCCGGGGCGTGGCACCACAGCAGCAGCCGGGCATGGCCATGCAGCAACGCCGCCTTCTGCAATGCCCCGGCATGGGCATCGGCGTGCTGCAGCGCGAACTCCGTCACCAGGCGTGCGCCGCACCAGGTCCGGCGCAGCAGCCGATGGACGGCCTCGATCGCCTGTGGATAAGCCTGCAGATGGTCTTCCAGCACCACGGGTCGGGCGAAGGTCTGGAAGAACGGTCCGATGCCCATCAGCACGACAGCGGCCGTCACGGTGTGGACATCGGTGATCTGGCGTTCCGGCCGGTGACGCGAGAGGTGGACCAGCACCTGCAGGGTCATCAGCGGGTCATCTCCCACGGCCTGCTCGATCAGGTGGGCATCGACGGTGCCATGCCGGTCCTCGATGTCGGCCAGCAGCTGCAGCTCCTGCGCCGTGTCCTGCAGAACCGGGATGGGGCGGTTCTGGAAGTCGTGCGACCAGGCGGCAAGATCAGGCAGTGGCTGCGCGAGCATGTTCGGCTCCGTGGAAAGGGATGTCGCCCTTATCGGCGTGGACAGCACGGGGCTTGAATCCGGCTGGTTCAGCGGGCCTGGTCGCGGGGCAGGGGTTCCGCTGCTGTGCGTCTGGGTCTAGCATGCGCTGCATGAATGCGGACGCTGCCATCTCCTTCTCTGCACGGCGGCTGCGCCCACTGCAGCCCATGACCTGGCTGGAGCGTGCCTGGCATGACATCCGTCAGGTTCCCGCGGTCAGCTTCGGCCACGGGGCGCTGCTGGCGGTCCTGGGGATGCTGCTGGTGCTGTTTGCCAAGGACCGCTTCTGGGTGCTGGCCGGGGCGCTGTCGGGGTTCCTGCTGGTCGCACCCATCCTGGCGACCGGTCTGTACGCGGTCAGCCAGGCGCTGGAGCGGGGCGAGGCGCCTGGCTGGTCCACGGTGGCCGCGGTCTGGCGGTCGATGGACCGCAGGCTCGTGCTGTTCGGCGTGTTGCTGGCGGCGGCGGGCACCTGCTGGGTGATGACCTCGGCCGCCTTGATCACGCTGTTCGCCCCGATGCCGATCGAGACTCCGCTCGACTTCCTGCGCCACGTCGTCGCCAATCGGCAGTCGTGGCTGTTCGAGCTGTGGCTGGCGCTGGGCGGCTTGCTGGCAGCGCCGGTCTTTGCTTCCAGCGTCGTGGCGCTCCCGATGCTGCTGGACCGACCGATCGGGGTCTGGGCGGCCGTGCTGGCGAGCTGGCAGACCGTGCTGGACAATCCCCTGCCGATGGCGGTGTGGGCCATGCTGGTGATGGGCTTCACGCTGCTGGGCATCGGGGCGATGCTGGTCGGGCTGGTGGCGGTCGTGCCGATGCTGGGCCATGCAAGCTGGTACGCTTACCGGGATCTCTACCCCCCGCCCCCGCCGGCCCCCACTGCACCATGTTCGGCTACTCCGAGGAACAGCTTGCCCAGCTCGGCCTGACCGTCGGGGTCGGCGCGTTCATCGTCTACATGCTGTTCGTCATCGCGCAGCTGGCGCGCGAGGCCAAGGCCGGCCGCTTCGGCACCTTCGTGCTGTTCGTCGTGCTGGCCTTCGGCATGGTCGGCTTCATCGCCAAGAGCGTGATCGCCTGGCTGCTTGGCATCTGAGCAGCGTCAGAGCACCATCTTCACCATCGGGTGTGTTGTCAGCGTGCGGTACAGCGCATCGAGCTGCGGCCGGCTGGTGGCACGGATGGTGATGGTCACGCCGAGGTAGTTGCCTGCCTTGCTCGGGCGGGTCTCGATGGTCTGTGCATCGAATCCGGGGTCGAACTGCCGGGCAACCTGCGCGATGGCGGCCGCAAAGCCGTCCACGTTCGCGCCCATGACCTTGATCGGAAAGTCGCAGGGGTACTCGATCAACGACTGCTCGGGCGGGATGTCACGGGGGGTCTGCATGGTCAGGGGTTCCCGCGCTCAGCGCATCCACAGCCGCAGCGTGTCCCAGGCGCGGCCGAACATGCCCGCCTGCTCCACTGCCTCCAGCACCGTCACCGGCACCTCGCGCACCACCTGGTTGCCCGAGAGCACCTTGAGCGTGCCGACCTGCTGCCCCTTGGCGAGTGGTGCGATCAGTGGATCGGTGCGCACGAGCTGCGTCTTGAGCTGCGCACCCTCGCCACGTGGCACTGACACGACCACCTGCGTCTGCGTTCCAAGCTTGGCCGTGGCCGCAGCACCCTTCCAGAGTTCGGCCTGCGTGATGACCTGGCGGGCATCGTAGACCTTGACCGAATCCCAGGCGCTGTAGCCCCAGTTGATCAGCTTCTGGCTCTCGACGGCGCGGGCTTCCTTGGAGGAGGCCCCCACGACCACGGTGATGAGCCGGCGCGGCCCATTGGGGAAATCGCGCTTGGCGGTGGCGATCAGGCAGTAGCCTGCGGCGTCGGTGTAGCCGGTCTTCAGGCCGTCCACGCTCGGGTCGCGCCACAGCAGCAGGTTGCGGTTCTGCTGCGTGATCTTGTTGAAGGTGAATTCCTTGATGGCGTAGTAGCGCACGTCACCGGGGAAGTCGTTGAGCAGCCGTGTGGCGATGGTGCCGAGTTCGCGCACGGTGCTGACGTGGCCGGGGGCGGGCAGTCCTTCCGGGTTCTTGAACTGCGAGACCTTCAGCCCGAACGCCTGCGCCTGGCGGTTCATCATCGCGACGAAGTTTTCCACCGAGCCGCCGACGGCTTCGGCCAGCAGCACGG
>JAAFKB010000138.1 GCA_013299055.1 Sphaerotilus sp. | reverse complement strand
AGTCGAAGGGCTGCGTGGCGGCCACGGCGGCGTCGCGCATCGCGGCCATCTGGCTGTGGCCGTGGAAGACCTGCGTTGCCGTCAGTTCGGCGCCCGTTGACACCCATTCGCGGATGTAGGGCAGCACCTTGTCCCGTCGCTCGGCCGGCAGCGCGGAAATGTCCAGCCATGAGCGCATCCGCCAGAAGCGGTCCATGCCGTCGGCCATCTCGCGGGTCATGAAGGCGGGCATCGGCTCGACGATGGCGCCCGCGGACTCGAAGCACCGCGCCGCGTCCTCGATCACCGCCCTCACCTGCGCGTCCAGCGGCATGCCCCAGCCGGCGTCGAGCTGCAGGCCGATGCGCAGGCCACGCGGGTCGAGCGCCGGCGCGGCCCAGTCGATGTCCTGCGCCGGCAGGCTCATCGTGTCGCGCCAGTCGGGTTGACTCAGCACGCGCATCATCAGCGCCGCATCGGCGACAGTGCGGGTCATCGGCCCGGCGACGCGGCCGGCGTAGGGTGGCTGGATCGGGATGCGACCGAGGCTCGGTTTCAGCGTGAAGACACCGCACCAGCCCGCGGGCAGACGCACCGATCCGCCGATATCCGTGCCGAGGTGCAGCGGCCCATAACCGGCGGCAGCGCCCGCCCCGGCGCCCGCGCTGGAGCCGCCGGGGTTCTTCGTCAGATCCCACGGGTTGCGCGTCAGCGGGTGGAAGCTCGACAGGCCCGAGGACAGCATCCCGTAGTCCGGCATCGTCGTCTTGCCCAGCAGCACGGCGCCCGCCTCGCGCAGCCGGGCGGCGGGTGGCGCATCGGCGGCGGCGGGGGTGAGGACGGTCGCGGCGGTGCCGAGCGGGGTCGGCGTGCCGCGGGTGGCGATGTTTTCCTTGACCATCGTCGGCACGCCGTCGAGCAGGCCGCATGGCTCGCCACGGCGCCAGCGGGCTTCGGAGGCTTGCGCCTGCTGCATCGCGCCGTCCGGGTCGAGCGCGTAGGTGGCGTGCAGGTGCGGCTCCCAGCGGGCGATGTGGTCGATGACGGCGCGGGTCGCTTCGACCGGGGAGAGATCGCCCTGGCGGTAGAGGGTGAGGAGCGCGGTGGCAGGGAGATCGTGCAGGGCGGGCATGGGCGCTCCAGAAGCTTCTTCTGGCGCCATTCTGCGGCAGACCGCGCCCGGCCCGCCCTCGGTCAGGACCGGATCAAGCCTTCTTGGCCCAGGCGCTGCACCAGCCGGCGCCCGCGACCTGCTTGCCAGCGAACAGCGGGCAGGCGCCGGCCTTGTCACCGGCCTTGCCCTGGTACAGCGCACAGCCGGCGCAGTTCTGGCCGGCGGCGTACTTGGGGAACTTCTTGGCGTCGGCCTTCTTGGCGTCGGCCACGTAGCCGAGGCCGGCCGCCGCAGCGTCCTTCTCGTCCACGAGGGCTTGCGCCTGGGCGGCGGTGCCGAGCACGGCGCCGGAAGCGGCGAGGGTCATCAGGAAAACGCGGCGTTGCATGGGCATGGTCGAGATCCTTGTCAGTCAGTTTTCAATCGGTGGAAGGGAGTGCAGTGCAGCCGGGATTCTGCTTGAGCTGGTGTTGTTGTCCATGACCTTGGTCAAGGCAACTCCAGGGGGCCGCTGTGATCGCCGGGAGCGCCCTCAGATCACTCGCCTGTCCCGTCATGCCGTTGTCACCGTTGCCCCTGATCGGTTTTGCGGGATTTTCAGCGAAAATTCGCACCCTGGCCCAGCCCAGCATTACCACCGCACAACACGAAGAGGGAGCGCAAACACCATGACCCTGCTGCCATTGCCGTCCGTGCTGGACATCCACCTGGTCTGGCATCCAGGCGATGCCGGCGGTGAGATCATCGCCCAGGAAATAGAAACCCATTTCCAGCACCACAGTTGCACCGGCTTGCAGGCGGGCACGGTCGAGGTCTACCGCCGCTGTGCCGCCTGGCGCAGTGCCCACTCGGATCACCTCGCCGCGCCGCGCCCGGTGCCTCTGCCCGGCGAACCGGGCGCGGCGCTGCACACGCTCGTGGTCGTGCTGGTGAGCACCGCGCTGATGCGGGAGGTCCAGGGGAGTGACGGGCTTCAGGGAGGTTGGCATGGCGACCTCGACCGACTGGTCACCGCCAGCAAGGCCACGCCCGAGGCGCTCAAGGTCGTCGCAGTGCTGGTCCCTGGCACCCGGCGCCCCACCCTGGCACGGTTGAGTGCCTTGCTCGGCGAGGACCAATACCTGGCGGAGCCGGACCGCCACGCACTGCGCCACCACCTGCCGGGCTGGCTGGGCCGGGCGCGCTGCCGCGAGCTGGCGCAGACGCTGTCGTCTTGGCTTGACCCCACGCACACTGGCGCAGGCATCCAGGTCTTCATCAGCCACACCAAGCAGTCCGGCGACGAGTCCACGGCAGGCGTCGGTGCGTTGGTGCGGCAGGTGCGGGCCGTGCTGGGCGAGACGCGGCTGGGCAGTTTCTACGATGCCCACTCGCTGCAGCCCGGTCAGGGCTGGGCCAACGCACTGACCCGCCACGCTCAGCGTTGCGCCCTGCTCGTGCTGCGCACCGACCTCTACGCCACCCGCGAGTGGTGCCACCGCGAAGTGACCGAGGCCAAGCAGCATGGGTGCCCGGTGGTCATGCTCGACGCACTGTCAGCGGGAGAAAGCCGCGGCTCGTACCTGCTCGACCATGTGCCCCGACTGCCCGTGCGGGCCGAGCACGATGCCCAGCAGCGCCTCGTGCGCTGGTCGGACGATGACATCGAGCGCGGCATCAACCGGCTGATGGATGCCTGGCTGGAGCGTGTGCTGTGGCGCCTGCAACAACAGCACCTGCTCACGCAAGATGCCTCCCTGAAGCGCCACCGCTGGTTTGACCAGGCCCCCGAACCGCTGACACTGGCACATGCGCTGCGCCAAGACCCGGCACCCGCAGGCCAAGCACTGCACATCATCCACCCGGACCCACCGCTCAGCGACACCGAACAGGAACCGCTGGCGCACATCGCCAGCCTGTTGGGCCATCAGCTCCACATCACCACGCCCCGGATGCACGCGGCAGCCCCCATCCGGCTGACCCAGACCGACCTGGCCCCCCCCCGCTGGCGAGCCAGCGCATCGGAATTTCCACCTCGACGGGCAGCCCCGACGTGCTGAACGACCTGGCCCGCCTCGGCCTGACCGTCCACCACCACCACTTGGTGCTGCGGGCGATGGCACGGGCGGTGCTGGTCCATGGCGGCACCCTCGCCTACGGTGGGCACCTGAAACACGACGGCTGCACCCCCATCCTGATGGACGAAGTCGAACGCTACGCCCATCACCCTCAGCGGCCAGACAGCACACCCGCGGGAACGCCACCCGACCTGACGGGCGAGCGGGCGCCCTTGTGGATGGTGCTGGCCTGGAACGTCCACCGCCAGCACACGCTGACCGAACTGCGGGACGCGGACGCGGCACTGAGTCTGCATGGCCGGTTGCGCTGTCTGGACGGAAGTGGCCGGGTGATCGACATGGCGACCGATCGCCAACACTGCCTCGCAGACGAGCGACTGGACGTGCCTGAGGGGATGAGCGGCACCGCGCTGACCGCCCTGCGCCAGCACCTCGACCAGCACACCCACGCCCGCGTGCTGCTGGGTGGCAAGCGAGAAGGCTATTCCGGCGCGATGCCGGGCCTGCTGGAAGAGGCGAGCCTGGCTTTGAAGGCGCCACGCCGTCGGCCGCTTTACCTGGTCGGCGGACTGGGCGGCATCGCTGCGCACATGGTGGCGGGGATCGACGAAGGCCAGCACCCCGCGTGCGCAGCACTGGTGAACCCCAGCACCAAGCTCGGCACCAACGCCCACCATGCGCTGTCGGACTTTCTGCAGCAGCTTGACCAGCATCGAGCAACCACCGGCAACGAGACAACGCGGTGGGCCGCCCTCGCCAACGGTCTGACCGACGATGAAAATCGCCTGCTCGCCACGTCT
This sequence comes from Sphaerotilus sp., assembly GCA_013299055.1. Classification (GTDB taxonomy): domain Bacteria; phylum Pseudomonadota; class Gammaproteobacteria; order Burkholderiales; family Burkholderiaceae_C; genus Sphaerotilus. Next base: position 3,189 of record JAAFKB010000138.1, on the reverse strand, counting down.
CACCGACCGGCGGTGATCGCGGCGCTGATCTGCCGGGGTCTGGCCGCGCTGGCCGCTCGGAGGACGGAAACCTAAGCCTCGATCCGCGTCAGGTCGTCATCCCCCTCGACCCCGGCCATGTGCCCGAGCAGCCGCGTGTAGTGCAGCAACTCGACCTGCAGCGCCTCCAGCTCGTCGCGGAAGACCGTGCGCTGCGCCGCGTCGTCGAAGGCACCGGCCAGCGAGAGCCTGTGCCACTTCGCGGTGAACGGGCGCACCTTCTGGTTCAGCACGACCACGGCGATCTTGGCGAACTCGCGGGCGTGGCGGGCACCCGGCGCGGTGAGGATGTCGCGGGTGAGCTTGAACAGCGAGAACACCGAGTCGAGGGCCGCCTTCTCGTCGCCATGCTCACGCGGCAGCGGCTGCGTCGTGATGCGGGTGACGAGTTCGATGTAGAGCGCCCAGGCGGCGTCGCGGTCGGGGTCGTTCGGCTTGAACTCGGCGTCGAGGACACCGACGTTGATCTTCAAGCCGGTCAGGCTCCATTGGTCGAGCAGTTCGCGCCACTTCATGGGGGTCTCCGAGGATGGTCAGGGTGGCGGGATTCTCGCAGGCGGCCACAGGAATGCCATCGGCGCACGCGCAAACATTCCATGCAAGGAATGCCTACGTTAGGATGCCCCCATGCACTGGGAAGTCGAATACACCGATGAATTCGGGCACTGGTGGGCGAGTCTCACCGAGTCCGAGCAGGAGTCGCTGGCCGCGTCCGTCCGCTTGCTGGAAGAGCGCGGCCCGGCACTGGGTTTCCCGCACAGCAGCGGCCTCAACGGCTCCAGACACGGCCACCTGCGGGAGCTGCGCACACAACATGACGGCCGACCACTGCGAACGCTGTATGCCTTCGATCCACGCCGTTCGGCCATCTTGCTGATCGGCGGTGACAAGACAGGTGACAAACGCTGGTATGACACCCATGTCCCCCTGGCCGACCGGCTCTACGACCAGCATCTGGAACAACTGCGAAAGGAAAGGCTGCTAGATGGCTAAGAAATTTTCGGATCTGCGCACCCAGATGTCCCCCGAATCTCAGGCCCGCGCCGAGGCACAAGCACAGGCGATGCTCGCGGAAATGCCGCTGAACGAACTCCGCCAAGCCCGTGGTCTGTCACAGAAGATGCTGGCCGAGGTGCTGCATGTGCAACAGCCCTCGATCGCCAAGCTGGAAAAGCGCACCGACATGTACCTTTCGACCCTGCGCAGCCACATCGAGGCGATGGGCGGGCAGTTGGAGGTCATCGCGCGCTTTCCGGATGGGGCGGTCAAGATCAGCAACTTCGCTGAACTGGACCGAGATCAAAGGGCGGCGGCAGACAGCGGCGCTTGACGCGACGCCGGAGATCGCCTCTCCAGTGGCAGCCGCTGCAGCACATGCCGCCGCAGTCCCCAGGTGTCAGCGTAGCGCACATGGTTGATCCAGCCCTGCACGCTGGCGTCGAATGCCGAGAACGCGAGGTCGCCACAACGCCATGCCGCGTGGCGCTGGACGAGGTGCCGAGTGGCCTCGACGACCTTGCGTGACTTGACCCGGCGGCACGTCGGGCTGACCACGAAGCCGAGCCACGGGATGCCAGCGGCGCACGCCTGCACCTGCGCTGAACCTGCATGCACGCGCAGCCGCAGGCGCTGTGCCAGAAAATCGATCACCCGGTCCCGCCAGTCGAGCAGTTGTGCCCGGTCATCGCCAAACAGCGCCAGATCATCGACATAGCGCACATACGCCCCACAGCACAGCCCACGCAGCACGAACTTGTCGAGCGGGTCCATGAACACGTTGGACCAGAACTGCGAGGTCAGGTTGCCGATCGGCAGGCCGCGTGGGCGGCACAGGGCGAGCAGGTCGTCGCCGGGCAGAAGGGGTCCATCGGGTGCGTTGTCGTGGATGCCCGCGCCGCTGTCGAGGATCAGGTCGATGATCCGGCGCAACCCCGGCTCGGGCACGCGCCGCCACAGCAGGTCCCGCAGGATGGCGTGGTCCAGGCTGGGGAAATGCTTCACCACGTCGAGCCGCAGCACCCAACGGTGGCGCCGCGCCAGCGCCTGCACGCGGTCCACGGCGCGGTGGGTGCCCTTGCCGACCCGGTTGGCGTAGCTCCACGGGATGAACGACGCCTCGAAGCGTGGCTCGATCACGCTGCACAGCGCATGGTGGACCACGCGGTCGGCGAAGGGCGCGGCGCTGATGAGGCGCTGTTTGGGTTCGCTGATCGTGAAGTGGGTGTAGGGGCCGGGGCGCCAGGTCTCGTCCCGCAGGGCCTGTTGCAGCGCCAGCAGTCGCTCGCCGACGCCAAAGCTGAAGCGGGCCACGGCGCCTGTACCCTGCTTGCCCAGCGCAGCGCATCGCCAGGAGGAAACCAGCGTGTCCCAGTCCGTCAACCGCGCCAGCCCGGAACAGGCGCCGCCACATCCCGCCGAGTCAGGCGATGCATCCATGGTCGTTCACACCCGTGCCCGCGATCTGCTCGAATGGCTGGTGCCGCATGTGGCGAAGTGGCCTCGGGAGCAGCGCCACACCGTCACGCGGCATGTGTCGGATCTGGCCATGCAGGTGCTGGATGCGCTGGTCGCGGCGCGGCATCTGCCGCCGGCACAGCGGGCCACCAGCCTGCGCGAGGCCGACATTCGGCTCGACCAGTTGCGCCAGTACCTGCAGATGGCGTGGCAGTGGGGGTGGATGGCGGGGAACCAGTACGAGCATGTGAGTCGCTTGACGGCGGAGCTGGGGCGGTTGATCGGAGGTTGGCGGCGGGCGGTGGCGCTTGACGCGGCAGAGGGTGGGCCGCGCCGGGGGAGCGAGTCCCCGAGACGCGGCCCGGTTTGATATGCGCCCGTCTGGCTTGATTCGCGTTGTTGCCGCTCGTCATCGCCGTCGCAGACGGGACCATCCCGCGCCATTCAAAACCCCGACGCTCGGCGCGCCGACCGTGATCGACGCGCATTTCCGCTGTCGGGCTTGGGGATGTGGCACTCGCCGCCGCACCAACCGCAACCCCAGATTGTTGTTGCGATTGTCGGGATCGTTCCTGTTGCGATAGGACGCACGGCAGTTCTCGGTGGTGTTGTTCCACGCCCCGCCGCGCACGACCCGCCGGGCCGGTACCGGGTGGCCCCACAGCCGCCAATGCGACTGCGCGTGCAGTATGGCAC
>JAAFKB010000136.1 GCA_013299055.1 Sphaerotilus sp. | reverse complement strand
CCGGATGGCGCACGGACCAGTCCCAGCGCGTGTCCGCCTCCAAGCCCGTGAACAGCGCCCGGTTGCCCTCGAACAACTCCTTGAGCGTGTCCACCAGCAGGCTCTTGCCGAAGCGGCGCGGGCGGCTGAGGAAGTAGGACTTGCCCGCCTCGACCAGATCGGCGATCAGGCCCGTCTTGTCCACGTAGTAGCAACCTTCCTGACGGATCTCGCGGAAGGTCTGGATGCCGATCGGGAGCTTGCGGCGGGGGGGCGGGGTGTGCATCGGGGCAGTGTAGTGCGGCTGTTTGGGTCAGCCTGCAGCGCAGGCCAGACGGAAGCCCGAACTGTCATTGCGCTCATCACGCTCGCCTTGATTCCGACTGGCGCTGCGGCAAGCCTGTGCGGAATGAAGCCAGCTACCGCCTCGAAGGACGTGGACAGAAATTAGCTCAGCAAAGTAGGCGTCTTTGCACCATTCCCAAACGTTTCCATGCATCTGGTACAGCCCCCACGGGTTCACCGGCCGAGCCTTCACCAGAGCTGTGTTCCACACGTAATCGCCAGTCTTACCGGCCGAATACGGATAGTTGCCGTGGAAATGCACCTGATCAGTGGTCACGTACTCGCCAAACGAAAACGGCGTCGTCGTCCCCGCCCGACAGGCGTACTCCCACTGCGCCTCGGTCGGCAACACCAGATCTAAACCCGGCGCCAGTGCGTTCAGCTTCGGCAGGAATTCATCGGTGATGTCGAGCCAACTCACCTGCTCGACAGGGTTTTGTGGATCGTCCTTGAACTGGCTCGGATTGGTGCCCATCACCGATTTCCACAGGGCTTGCGTGCAGGCAGTGTCGGCCATCCAGAACCCTTCGGTCAGCACGACGCGGTGCTGACGCTCATCGGCGGATCGCCCGACTTCGCTCTCGGGCGACCCCATCAGGAACTCCCCCGGCGCAATCCACCGCATCACCTGCCGCACCCCCGCGACCTCGAACGCCTGCCACAGCCCAATCCGGTCCTCGCCGTAGGTGCAGGCCCAGCCGAAGGGCATGACGGGGGGCAAATGGATTTTCATTATCTTACCTTCTCGTGAAAAATAGAGTTTGACTGTCCAATTACTCTCGCTTATCTGAGTTCTTCCATCTCACGGCAAATTCAGTCGATATAGTTTTTCTTTTTGGAAATGCCAATACATCAGAACCTAGATTCAATACACTCAGTTGATGGATAAAATTTTTGCATAGCGCATCGGAATTTATATAGTCAACACACAAATACCCCAGAGCCTCGATGACATTTTTGAACTCTAAAACACCGTTCAAATCTCGTTGACTAGCTGATTTCTCTGCAGCCCGATCCTCCTTGAAATACGTATAAATAAACGGCCGCTTTGTTGTCGTGAATTGCTCACGCAATTTCTCATATTCGTCAACTGTATGCAATCCCACCTTGGGCCCAAAGAGCCGCACGCACAGATCGCAGCTCTGCGCTTTTTTGGCAAATTCGTCTTGCAACTCAGGCTGAGACGCATCATCAGTAAAGTTCTCCCAAATCACAAACTCCAGGAATACGCCGCGAGCACGCCAGTGCCGGGTTTGCTGATTGATAAATATCACCAGCTCGCGCTGGTCTTCAACCAGATCTGGGGGTGATGCCAGAAAAATTCTATATATCTTGTTTTTTGGTTTTGAATCTAAATTTCGGTCTGGCTGGTCAGCAAGCCCTCGGACTAGACGAAAGCCGAAGTAGTCGCCGACGAAGCCTCCACGATCAACCGACTCGAACGTGTAGCGGAGGGCGGAGCGGCAGTACCGGCCGAGGGCGACAAAACTTCCGCCGCGAAGCACCCGCTGGCGAAATTCTTTTTTTTCTTGATAGGCAACTGGGTCTATCAAGGTTCCTTTGGGATATTCAGTCATTTCGTCCCGGCACCATTCCCACACGTTGCCGTGCATCTGGTACAGCCCCCACTCGTTCTGGTACAGCGATTTCACCGGAACAGTGCGCCTGCGGAAGTCCACGTCTTTATCGCCAAAGTTCCAGGTGCCACGGTAATTCACCAGTTCCTGCGTGATCTCGCCCTCAAAGGCAAACGTTGCCGTCGTCCCGGCCCGACAGGCATATTCCCACTGCGCCTCGGTCGGCAGCGTCAGGTTCAACCCCGGCACCATCGCGTTCAGCTTGGGCAGGAACTTCTCGGTGATGTCGTCCCAGCTCACCTGTTCCACCGGGTTTTGCGGGTTGCCCTTGAACCGGCTCGGGTTCTCGCCCATCACCGCTTCCCAGAGTTCCTGGGTACAGGCGGTGTCAGCGAGCCAGTAGCCTTGGGTCAGCAGGACGGGGTGCTGACGTTCACTGTCGAAGCGGCCTTTTTCAGACTCGGGGGAACCAATCAGAAACTCGCCGGGGGCGATCCAGCGCAGGCGTTGCGTGACAGGGCCGCGTCGTCCTTGGACGGTGAATTCGGCCCAACGGCCAGACTCATCTAGCCCGCGCCGTGTTGCCCACGACTGCTCCGGGATGCTGCGCCACTGGCGACGGTTTTCAGCGTCCCACCAACAAGCGGCCATGCGGTCATCCACAGCGGGGGTCCAGCCCAGTTCTCGCACTCCAGGCAACCGTGTACGCCATTCCTGACCCTCAAACCACAGCGCATCGGCCCAGTCAGGCTTGCCGAACGGCTGCACCACCACATCAACACCGCCCGCCTGAACTCGATACCGACTGTTCAACTCAACACCAACCGAGCCACCTCCACCGACCACCACCGCCCGTCCAACCCCCGCCGCCGAACCGTCCAGCGACGTGATCACCGCATGGCTCGCCCGCGTCTGAAACGTCGCCAGCGCCAGCGGCACATCCGCCTCATCCGACCGAAGCTCCAGCCGGAACACAGATCCCGTCCCTGGCGGCGGCGCAGGTTCCGACACGAGGCAAAGGTGAACCTTGCGCATCACAGGCACGTCACCCTCCGGCAATAGCCACCCCAGCACCTCGGTATCCAAACCCTCGGGCACGGCCACTCGCCCTTCGCGCAGCCCCTCGGCATTCGCCACGCTCCAAGCCACCTGCACCGCCGTCCCGCCGCGCCCGATCGCCCCCGCCGCCCGCTGATCCAGCGTGCCGAGGAAATCCGCCAACCCGTCCTGCAAGTCGCACTGCGCCGCCGTCGTAGCCGACTGCCACAACCGCCGCGCCGCTGCCTGGGTCAGCCGATCGCCTTCGTCCTGACCCTCCCGCAACGCCTGCGCCAGCCCCGCATCGGCCACCCGCAGATCCGGCTGACTCCACTCGCTCGCATACAGCGCCCGCAGCAGCGGCGAAGCCTCCGCCAGCACCTGCCAATGACAGCGCACCAGCGCGTCCAGCGTCTCCGCATCCCGGTGCCTCAGCGCGACGAGTTCGGCGCGGGCCGGCTCGACGTGATCCGCCGCCAGCGCACACGCGGTGGACGTGACACACACGCCCTCGGCCTGCCACAACGCCGCCTCGGTGCCGATGTCCACCGGCTCGCCCGCCCGCTGCAGCACACGCCGCAACTGCCGCACCAGCGGCCAGCGCACATGGCTGTTGCCGAACAGCGCCGCCCGCAGCAGGTCCGTGCCACGCTGCCGCCGCGCCTCGTCCGCCAGCGGATCAGCCGCCTCGTGACCCACCGGCCGCAGCATCTGGCGCAGCGGCTGCCCCTGGTCGAGCAACACCACCTCGAACGCCTCGCGCACCGCTGCCGGCACCTGCCCCGGTGGCACCGGCGCCAGCAGCAACGGCCGCCCGCCCGCCTGCCCCAGCGACCGCGCAAACGACACCCACTGCCGGTCAAGCTCCGCCCCCTGCCGATAGATCCCAGCATCCCCCAGCACGACCACCGCGCCGCCATCCCGCGGCACGTCCTCGACCAACCCCGATCCTTCGCACCAACGCCCCGGCTCGCCTGTCTCCGTGCAGACCACCCGCACCCGCGATGGCCCCAACTGACGCCGGATCAACCGAAGCAAGTGCAGCAGATCGGCCCGAAACGGCGTCAGCGCACTGCTCAGGTCGATCACCACATGCACCACCCCCGGCCAGCGCCGCCGCTCGACCGCCGGCCACGGATGCAACGACCGAGCCGCCGCCAGCCGGTTCACCACCTTCGCCATGTCCGGCTCGCCGCCACCGATCCACGGTTTCAGGTGGGCACCGAGAAAGCTCGCAAACCGCTCCTCGCTGACCAGCGGCGCCCAGTCATCGGCGCGGCGTTCGTTCGGTTTCCGTGGCGGGCTGACGAAGCGGGCTGGATTGAAATCATCCGGCTGCTGGAGCCAGACAGGCACCTCGGGTGCCGTGGCGGGTTCGTCTTCCTGATGGATCGACTCGATCCGCCAGAACACCTGACCAGACGACTTCGAGGCTTCAGCCTGTGCAGCGGTTTCGGCGCCGTCCGTGGCCTTGCCTGCGGGCAGGGTGATTTCCAGCGTGCGGCCATCCTCCGCGTGGTCGTCGGTGGGCGGATCGAAGCGGAAACCCGCCGCCTGTGCTGCGGCGTGGTGGTACTCGGGCGGCAGCGCGTCGAGCACCTCCAGCAGATCGGCCGCGAAGACCTGGCTCTTGGGGTGCATGGTCAGCGGTGGCGGGGTGCGGCCTTGTCGAGGCTGAACGGGGCGATCTGCTGGAGCAGGTCGGTTTGCGCCTTTTCCGTCTGGCCGAGCTTCGAGACGGCGGCGACCAGATCGAGGAACTCCGACGTGCCCGGCATGTACAGCCCGGTGCCGTCCAGCTTGGCACGGGCGTCCGCCACGAGACCAGCGGCGGCTTCCATGACGTGACACGCCCGACGGCCGGGCAGTTTCTGATGCTGCTCACCCAGCGCCATGAAACGCTGGATCAACGCCGTGCGATCCGTCGGCAGGTGCAGGCTGTGGACCATGCAGCGGCGCAGGAAGGCGTGCGGCAACTCGCGCTCCTCGTTGGTGGTGAGGATGACCAGCGGGCGCGTGGCCTCGGTGCAGCGGATCTCGCTGCCGCCATGCGGCTCGCGGAAGCCCAGGTTCGCCAGCACCTCCAGCAGCGCGTTCGGCAAATCCGGGTCCGCCTTGTCGATCTCGTCGATCAGCAGCACGACGCGGCCTTGCGGCGCAGTCCAGCCTTCGGGCGATGTCGCGGGGGCGGTGAGCTGATGCTTGCGCTGCTGATTGATGACGTTCAATCGCGCCTGCGCCCCCGCCCACTGGTACGCCCACCACAGCGGCCCCGGCACCAGATAGGCGCTTTCCTCGGGCAACGGGCAGTCCTTGCTGGCGATCTGCGCATCCGCCAGCCGCGCCACGGCGTCGAAGCGCCATTTCAGGTCGTTCGCCTCGGTGCGGCCGTCGATCACCACGGACACGAACGGTCGGTTCGCGGCGCGAGCGGCGGCGCGGGCCGTCTGGCTCTTGCCGTTGCCAGGGTCGCCGCGCAGCAGCAGCGGGCGGCCGGTCGCCTCGGCGGCGAGCAGGGCGGCGATGGTGTCGGGGGCGAACTGGTGGACCGATCGGGGCCAGGTGCCGTCGCGGGGGATCGGGATGGGTTGGTCGGCGGGGTAGGTGGGCAGCGGCGCAGGCTGCAGGTCGTCGTCACTTGGGGGCGTCACAGCCGATTCCTTCGATTTGCACGAGACATTCCCATGCGGGGTAGATCAAATCGTCCTCATCTTGCGAGTGATCTGCGTCCGTGGTGCCGGTGCGCACGATCACGTCCACGTTGAGCTTGAGTCTCGCCAACCATTCACGCAGCAGCTCAGCGCCGGCCTTTGCCGGATCTGCACCCGTCAGTGCGATGGTCACGCGAGACTGCCCATCCTCCCGATTGAGCGAACGGATTGAACTGGCCACGTCACGCACGTCACGGGCGTGCTGCGGGTCATGGGAATAGGGCCGATCCTCCAGCGTGTTGCCCGTTCCCATCAGCCAGAGCTGGTCGAGGATCGACGCACTGCGATCTGACCCGATGCCACTCGTCACCGTGCCCTGATCGAAAGCGCGCGCAAGAGGGATCTGACGGCGACGGCCAGCAGTTCCAGGCTCGAATCGAACACTCGCTTGGCGTTGGTCACGGGCAGCCAGGGCGAACAAGTGGGCCGCCAGCGTCTCCAATTCCGCAGGCCGCCGCCCATCACCCAGCACGCCCGGCTGGCTCGCCAACTGACAAGCACCAAGCCGCAACCAGGCAGCGACCAGCTTGAGGCAAGCGTCTTGCACGTCACGCACCCGGCGCGCTTCCGGCAACCCATCACGACTCAGCCGACGCGCCTTGCGCCCCGCGAAGATCGCGGCTTTCAGATTCACCAGCGCCTTTGCAGGCTCGCAGGCACTCCGCTGCGACAACTCCCGCTGCTGCCATTGGCTCAGCAGTGCATCGAAATCCGACAACCCCACCAGTGCGTCGGAGGTCAACGTGCAGCGCACGGTGTTACTGATCGTTGTCCAAAGGTCGGGTAGATCGAAGCCCTCCACGCTCTGTGGCATGGCGGCCCGGACATCACCCATCAGCTCCTGAAACGCCGAATTCCGCTCATCCCAGGCTTCACGGTCCAAGGCATTGGCATTGACCGTTTGCAGTGCGGCGATCGACTTCGGTAGCTTGTCCGGCATCGTCGCCCTGCCCACCAGCACCACACGGACCTCGGCTGGCGGTGTGTCCAGGCGACGCTGAAGCGCCCGCTCGACCTCGTGCAGCACCCAATCCACGTCTTCGCGCTCCGCACGCTCCGCCATGTTCTCGGCCCAGCCATTGGCGATCACGATCAGGATGACGTGGGCGCGGTCCAGTGCAGCGTTGATCTCGGCGGGAAAATCAGCGCCCTTGGGAATGGCACTTTCATCGAAGAACACCCGCCGAGCGCCGTACTCGGCTCTCAATTTCGCGTACAGATGTCCAGCGTGTCCGCCAGCAAGCGAACGGCGATAGCTGATGAAAACCCCCCCATCGAAGGGCGTTCGCGCCGCAGCGCTGGATGGTCCGGTTGTCATGTGATTCCCCCTTTTTCAATGTCTTGGATGCGCGCAGGGATTTTCCAAACCAAGCCCCGCCTGTCAATACGGAGTCACGGGCTGGCACCCTGCCAGCCGATATCATGCAGACGCCATATCTCCACCCAGGAGCACGCCCGTGACCACCGCCAAAGTTTTCATGTCCGGCCGCAGCCAGGCCGTGCGCATCCCTAAAGAACTGCGCTTCGACACAGGCGAGGTCTACATCCGCCGCACCCCCGAAGGACTGCTGCTGACCCCGAAGCGCGGCCAGCGCCTGGGCGACCTGCTGGCCGAAGCATTC
>JAAFKB010000135.1 GCA_013299055.1 Sphaerotilus sp. | reverse complement strand
ACGGCGCCAAGGTGCTGATGTCGGGACTCGATTTCGAGCGCATCGTGCTGTCGGGCGGGCCGCTCGGGATCATGGCGGCGTGCCTCGACGTGGTGGTGCCGTTTGTGCATGAGCGCAAGCAGTTCGGGCAGTCGATCGGCGAGTTCCAGCTCATGCAGGGCAAGCTGGCGGACATGTATTCGACCTTCCAGGCGTGCCGCGCCTACGGCTACGCGGTGGCCGGCGCCTGCGACCGTGGCGACCACAGCCGCACGCTGCGCAAGGACGCGGCGGGCGTGATCCTCTACACGGCAGAAAAGGCGACGTGGATGGCGGGCGAGGCGATCCAGGCGCTCGGCGGCGTCGGTTACACCAACGAATACCCCGTCGGCCGCCTCTGGCGCGACGCCAAGCTTTACGAGATCGGCGCGGGAACGAGCGAGATCCGCCGGATGCTGATCGGGCGCGAGCTGTTCAACGAAACCTGCTGAACGTCACCAGCCAACAGCCGAGCGACCACGCCATGCAAGCCCTTCAAAGCAAGATCAACCCGCGCTCGGACGACTTCCGCGCCAACGCAGCCCACATGAAAGCCCTGGTCGAGGATCTGCGGGTGCAGGCGGCCAAGGTCGCACTCGGCGGCGGTGAGTCGGCCCGCGCCAAGCACACCGCCCGCGGCAAGCTGCTGCCCCGCGAGCGGGTGAACCAGTTGCTCGATCCGGGCACGCCCTTCCTCGAAGTCGGCCAGCTCGCCGCGTTCGGCCTGTACGACAACGACGCGCCCTCGGCCGGGGTCATCACGGGCGTGGGCCGCGTGCAGGGCGTGGAATGCATGATCGTCGCCAACGACGCGACGGTGAAGGGCGGCACCTACTACCCGATGACGGTCAAGAAGCACCTGCGCGCCCAAGAGATCGCGATGCAGAACCACCTGCCGTGCATCTACCTCGTCGATTCGGGCGGCGCGTTTCTGCCGAAGCAGGACGAGGTGTTCCCCGACCGCGACCACTTCGGCCGCATCTTCTTCAACCAGGCCACGATGTCGGCGATGGGCATCGCGCAGATTGCCGTCGTGATGGGTTCCTGCACGGCGGGCGGCGCCTACGTGCCGGCGATGAGCGATGAGACGATCATCGTCAAGAACCAGGGCACGATCTTCCTCGGTGGTCCGCCGCTGGTGAAGGCGGCGACCGGCGAGGTTGTCAGCGCAGAAGACCTGGGCGGCGGCGATGTCCACACCCGCGTCTCCGGCGTGGCCGACCACCTGGCCGAGAACGACAGCCACGCGCTGTTCATCTGCCGCCGCATCGTCGCGAACCTGAACCGCCGCAAGCCGTCGCAGCTCGTGCTGGCCCCGAGCGAGGCGCCGCTGTACGACCCCGAGGAGATCTACGGCATCGTCTCGGCCGACCCGCGCAAGCCCTACGACGTGCGCGAGATCATCGCCCGCGTGGTGGACGGCTCGCGCTTCGACGAGTTCAAGGCCCGCTACGGCACGACGCTGATCACCGGCTTCGCGTATCTGCACGGCATGCCGATCGGCATCATCGCCAACAACGGCATCCTGTTCGGCGAGTCGGCGCAGAAGGGCGCGCACTTCATCGAACTCTGTGCGCAGCGCGGCATCCCGCTGGTCTTCCTGCAGAACATCACCGGCTTCATGGTCGGCCGCAAGGTCGAGAGCGCGGGCATCGCCAAGGACGGCGCCAAGATGGTCACGGCGGTCGCCACGGCGCAGGTGCCCAAGCTCACGGTGCTGATCGGCGGCTCGTTCGGCGCGGGCAACTACGGCATGTGCGGCCGGGCGTATTCGCCGCGCTTCCTGTGGATGTGGCCGAACTCGCGGATCAGCGTGATGGGCGGTGAACAGGCGGCCAGCGTGCTCGCCACCGTCAAGCGCGACGGCATCGAGGGCAAGGGCGGCGCGTGGTCGGCGGACGACGAGGCGGCGTTCAAGGCGCCGATCCGCCAGCAGTACGAGGACCAGGGCCACCCGTACTACGCGACGGCCCGCCTGTGGGACGACGGCGTGGTCGATCCGGCGCAGACGCGGCGCACGCTCGGGCTGTCGCTGTCGGCGTCGCTGAATGCACCGATCCAACCGACGAAGTTCGGCGTGTTCCGCATGTGAGGCCGACGCCATGACGCTGACGACATTGAACACACTGAAGATCGAACGGCGCGGCGACGCTGCGCACGGCGTGGCTTGGGTCTGGATGGCGAAACCCGCTGTCCACAACGCCTTCGACGAAACGCTGATCGCCGAGTTGACCGCCACGCTGCTGGCGCTGGATGCTGATCCCGCCGTGCGCGTGATCGTCTTGGCGGGCGAGGGCAAGAGCTTCTCGGCCGGCGCGGACTTGGCGTGGATGCAGCGCCAGGGCGCGGCGTCCGTCGAAGACAACCTCGCCGACGCCCGCCGCCTCGCCGCGCTGTTCCGCACGCTGTCCACCCTCGCCAAGCCGACGATTGCCCGTGTCCACGGCGCGGCACTCGGCGGCGGCATGGGCTTGGCGGCGGCCTGCGACATCTGCGTGGCGAGCGACCGAGCCGTGTTCGCGACCTCCGAAGTGAAGTTCGGGATCATCCCGTCCGCCATCAGCCCCTACGTGATCCGCGCCATCGGCGAGCGGCAGGCGTACCGCTACTTCCAGACGGCCGAGCGCATCTCCGCCATCCGGGCGCAGCAGATCGGTTTGGTCCACGAGGTCACCGACAGCGCCGACCCGGCCGCGCTGGATGCGCAGATCCAGACGATCGTCGAAGCCCTGCTCGCGGGCGGCCCGAACGCGCAGGCGGCGGCCACCGACCTGATCCGCGCTGTGGCGAACAAGCCCGTGACCGATGCCGTGGTGGACGACACCGCCCGCCGCATTGCCACGCTGCGCGCCACCCCGGAAGCCCGCGAAGGCTTGAGCGCCTTCCTCGACAAGCGTGTTCCTGCGTGGATGAACTCCGCGCCGGCTTCGAACGCGAACCCTACGACGGGACACTGACATGTTCACCAAGATCCTGATCGCCAACCGCGGCGAGATCGCCTGCCGCGTCATCAAGACGGCGCGGCGCATGGGCATCGCGACCGTCGCGGTGTACTCCGAAGCCGATGCCAATGCGCGCCATGTCCGGCTCGCCGACGAGGCGGTGCTGATCGGCCCGGCCGCGGCGCGTGAAAGCTACCTGCGCGCCGACAAGATCCTCGAAGTCGCCCGGGCCACGGGCGCGCAGGCGGTGCATCCCGGCTACGGCTTCCTGTCCGAGAACGACGCGTTTGCCGACGCTTGCGCCGAAGCCGGTATCGTCTTCATCGGCCCGCCCGCGTCGGCGATCCGGGCGATGGGCAGCAAGTCCGCGGCCAAGGCGCTGATGGACAAGGCCGGCGTGCCGCTGACCCCCGGCTACCACGGTGATCGCCAGGAGCCGGCTTTCCTCGCCGAACAGGCCGCCAACATCGGCTATCCGGTGCTGATCAAGGCCAGCTCGGGCGGCGGCGGCAAGGGCATGCGCCGTGTCGATCGCGCCGAGGACTTCGAATCCGCGCTCGCTTCGTGCCAGCGCGAAGCGATCAACGCGTTCGGCGATCAGCATGTGCTGGTCGAAAAATACGTGCTGCGTCCGCGCCACATCGAGATCCAGGTGTTCGGCGACACGCAAGGCGACTGCGTCTACCTGTTCGAGCGCGACTGCTCGGTGCAGCGTCGGCATCAGAAGGTGCTGGAAGAAGCGCCTGCCCCCGGCATGACCCCCGAGCGCCGCGCCGCGATGGGCCAGGCGGCGGTGGAGGCGGCCAAGGCGGTCGGCTACGTCGGCGCGGGCACGGTCGAGTTCATCGCCAACCAGGACGGCTCGTTCTACTTCATGGAGATGAATACCCGGCTGCAGGTCGAGCACCCGGTCACCGAGATGATCACCGGGCTGGACCTCGTGGAATGGCAACTGCGCGTCGCGTCCGGCGAGCCGCTGCCGCTGCGCCAGGACCAGCTCACGCTCGATGGCCACGCACTGGAGGCCCGGATCTACGCCGAAGACCCGGACCGCGGTTTCCTGCCGTCCACCGGGCGGCTGGTGCATCTGGTGCCGCCGGCCGAGAGCGACCATGTGCGCGTCGATACCGGCGTCGAGCAGGGGGACGAGATCTCGCCGCACTACGATCCGATGATCGCCAAGCTCATCGTCTGGGACCGCGATCGGCCAAGGGCGCTGGCGCGGATGCGGGCGGCGCTGGCGCAGTACCGCGTGGTGGGCGTGTCGAACAACGTCGAGTTCCTGCAGCGGCTGGTGACGGCGCCCGCGTTTGCCAACGCTGACCTGGACACGGCGTTGATCGAGCGGGAAAACGCCGTGCTCTTCCCCGCGCCGCAGCCGGTGCCGCAGGCGGTCTGGGCCTTGGCCGCGCTGGCCGAACTGCAGCGCGAGGGGCAGGGCGTGCGCGACGATTCCCCGTGGTCGGTGCTCGACGGCTGGCGGCTGAACTCGACTGCGCAGCGCACGCTGACGCTGCGCCTGGGCGACGAGGTGCAGGCGGTCGGCGTGGCCTACGTCAGCGGCGGCCAGGGCCATGCCCTGACGATCGGCGGCCAGTCGCTGACCGTGCGCGGCCAGTTCGGCCCGAGCGGCACGGTCCATGCGCAGCTCGGCGAGCGCCGGGTCAGCGCGGCGGTCGTCACCAGTGGCGAGCGGCGGCAGGTGTTCTTCGAGGGCCGTTCGTGGCCGATCACCGTCGTCGGCGCGCTCAGCGCAGGCGGCGGCGGCGATGACCACGCGGGCGGCTTGAAAGCACCGATGCCCGGCAAGGTGATCGCGTTGATCGCCACCGTCGGCAGCGTGGTCGAGAAGGGCGCCCCGCTGCTGGTGCTCGAAGCGATGAAGATGGAGCACACCATCAGCGCACCCGCCAAGGGGCTGGTGAAGGCGTTCCACTTCGCGGCCGGCGATCAGGTCACGGATGGCGTGGAACTGGTGGATTTCGAGGTCGAGGTGCAGCCATGAACTCCGTCCACGCTGAAAACCACGTCCGCATCGTCGAAGTCGGCCCACGCGACGGCCTGCAGAACGAACAGCAGCCCATTCCCACCGCGACCAAGCTGGCGCTGATCCGCCGCCTCGCCGCCGCCGGGCTGAAGGACATCGAGGCCACCGCGTTCGTCTCGCCGAAGTGGGTGCCGCAGATGGCCGACCACGCCGAGGTGATGGCCGGCTTGCCGTCGCAGGCCGAATTTCCGGGCGTGAACTACCCGGTGCTGACGCCGAACCTCAAGGGCTTCGAGGCGGCGGTGGCGGCTGGCGCGCAGGAGGTGGCGGTGTTCGCGGCGGCCTCCGAGGCGTTTTCGCAGAAGAACATCAATTGCTCGGTCGCCGAGTCCATCGCCCGCTTCGAGCCGATCCTGGCGGCGGCGCAGGCGGCGGGTGTGCGCGTGCGGGGCTACATCTCGTGCGTGGTCGGTTGTCCTTACGAGGGGACCATCGCGCCGCAGGCTGTCGCGGACATCGCTTGGCGGCTGCGCGATCTGGGCTGCTGCGAAGTCTCGCTCGGGGACACCATCGGCGTCGGCAATCCGGCCAGCGTGGCGCGGATGCTCGAAGCGGTCGCTGCGCGGGTGCCGATGGCGCAGCTCGCTGGTCATTTTCACGACACCTACGGCATGGGCGCGGCCAATGTGTACGCCAGCTACCAGATGGGCGTGCGGGTGTTCGACAGCTCGGTGGCCGGGCTGGGCGGCTGTCCGTATGCCAAGGGGGCGACCGGCAACGTCGCCACCGAGGACATCGTCTGGCTGCTGCACGGGCTGGGCGCGACCACAGGCGTCGATCTGGACGCGCTGGTCGATTGCGGCGCCTGGATCAGCGCGGAACTCGGGCGGGTGTCGGGTTCGCGGGTGGCGCGGGCGTTGCTGGCGCGGCGCGGCTGATCGTCAGCAGGCTCAGCGGGTCAGCGGGATTTGGTCTTGCCGTCCTGCTTGCTGCCGGCGTTCGGCAGCACATGCAGCGTCGCTTCCGCCAGGCCGGTGCGGATCATGTTGAGCTTCTCGGCCGCCGCACGCGACAGATCGGCCACCCGACCGCCGATGAACGGCCCGCGGTCGTTGACGGTCACGACCACGCTTTTCTGGTTGGCGGTGTTGGTGATCATCACCTGGGTGCCGATGGGCAGCGTGCGGTGCGCCATCGTCATCTCTTCGGCGTTGTAGGGCGCGCCGCTGGCGGTCGGGCGACCGTGGAACTTGTCGGCGTAGAACGAGATGCGCCCGGTCTGGAACAGCGTGGCGGCGGCTGTCGCGGCGTTTACGGCGGTGGTGGTGGCCACGTTGGCGACGCTGAACACTGCGGCGGTGGCCGCCGTTGCGGCACCCACCGCTGCGTTGGTGGCGGTGCTGGCAGCGGTGGTGGCCACTGTCGTGGCTGCGCTCGCCGCTGTGGCAACGGCGGCGCCGGCGGCGTTGGTGACCCGTTCGAAATTCGACACCGACGAGGCCGCCCGCTCGACCGATTCCACTGCCACGGTCCGCGTGACCTCACCGGATGCCTGCTCTTCCGCTGCCTGGCTGGCGGGCGCGAATGCGGCCAGCGTGGTGGCGATGCTGAGGCAGGTCAGGGCGGTCTTCGCGGTGCGTGGAATCAATGTCGATCTCCGTCCGTAGGTGGATTGGGAGCGCAGTCTAACGGCATCCGCAACATCCGTGAAACAGGGATAAGCGAGGGGGGCTTTCCAAATTGTTCAATTGCGGTGCGGACTTACGTCACTTCTCCAGGGCAGGTCAGCACGTGGTCAGCGCGTGAACAGCCGCTTCCAGCCCGCATGGCCGAGCGCCTTGAGGGTTTCGATGTTGCGCTCGTAGATGTCGCCTGCGTCCGGAAATGCGGCCACGGCGGCGTCGATGCTGTCCTCGCGCAGCAGGTGCAGCGTGGGGTAGGGCGCGCGGTTGCTGAAGTTCTCGATGTCGTCGATGTGGGTCTCGTCGAACTGGTAGTCGGGGTGGAAACTCGCGACCTGCAGGATGCCGTCGAGCTGCAGTTCCTCCACCGCCGCGTCGGCCACGTCGAGGAAATCGTTGTAGTCCATGAAGTCGCCGAGCACCTGCGGATGGATCAGCAACGTGGTCTCGGTCTTCTCGGGCGAGGCTTCGGCCAGTGTCTCCAGCTCGCGCACGAGGTCGGCGAGCAGCTCGTCGGGCGTGGTCGCGGCGCTGACCACGTAGCGGATCTGCTGCTTCACATGCACCGCCTTGGCGAAGGGGCACAGGTTCAGGCCGATGACCGCTTTTTCGAGCCACTCCACCGTGTCGGCGATGACCTGGGTGTCGTTCGGGAGGGCCGTGTCCTGGTGCGTGCTCATGCGTCGATCTCCACGCCGCGTTCGCGCAGCAGGTCTTTCAGGGCGGGCA
>JAAFKB010000134.1 GCA_013299055.1 Sphaerotilus sp. | reverse complement strand
CCGCAACAAGACGCGGGCATCGAACAAGACCGAGCTGCTCGTGTTCCTGACCCCCAAGGTGATCACCGACCGCAACGCGCCGGCCCGCTGACCCTGGATCCAACCGAAGTGATGACGATGAACAAGATGATCTGGCGTGTCGGGGGACTGGCACTGGTGACAGCACTGAGCGCGTGTGGCGGCGGGGGCGGTGACGCGGGGTGTGTCAGCTTTTCTGGAGACTGCACCACGGGAGCCACCGCGACGTCGACCACGACCTCGAACACTGGAGCGGTGTCGACCAGTGCGACTGGCTCAGTGGTGTTGTCGCTGTCGAGCGTGACGATCAGTGCTTCCACACCTGGCACCGTGACGGCGCTGGTCCGGGATGCCAGTGGGAATCCACTGGAGAACAAGCTCGTCAAGTTCTCCGTCTCGGAGAGCAGTATCGCGACGGTGTCGCTCAGCGCAGTGACCGATAGATTCGGCAATGCCTCAGCCACGCTGCAGCCTGTGGCCGGCGCATTGGGAGCTGCCTATGTATCGGCGGCGGCAGATGTCTCCAGCGGTGTGACGCTGGAAACCAAGACTGTTTTCAGTGTCTCTGCCGTGGATGTCGCGTTGGTCAGTGTGTCTGCCAGCCCGACCGCTGTCAGTGCCTATGGTTCGTCTGTCGTCACGGTGAACGTCAAGGGTGCCTCTTCTTCCTCGCCGGTCACGGTCAACTTCTCATCCACTTGCGCCAGTGCCGGCAAGGCCCTTCTGTCGCCTGCTTCAATCACTGTGACTGGTCCCACGGCTTCGACCACTTACCAAGACAATGCATGCGCTGGCACGGACCGCATCAGTGTTTCCATCACGGGCACCAGCGAGCGCCAGCAGGTCGATCTGGCTGTGACCTCTCCCGTCATCCAGGCACTGGAATTCATCACCGCCAATCCAGCCAAGATCTGCCTGGCAGGCAGCGGTTGTGCGGGTACTTCGGAAATCCAGTTCAGCCTCAAGGATCAGTCCGGCAAGCCGATCGCGAACCGCGATGTGTACTTCCATCTGGACAACGCTAACATCGCGACCCTCTCCGCTGTGTCGAACAAGACGCTGGCCACTGGCGTCGTCAGTGTGTCGGTGTCGGCCAAGTCCATCCCCTCGCCGATCCGGGTGCGCGCCTCGGTGACGCTGGACGATGGCACCACGCTCAGCACCTATTCGAACGTGCTGGCCGTGAGTGCGGGGCTGCCCACGGGCAACGCCATCAGCTTCTCCGCGTCTGCCTACAACCCGGATGGCTGGCGGCGCGACGGCACCGAGAGCGACATCCGTGTCCAGCTCAACGATCGCTTCGGCAATCCGGTGCCCGATGGGACGGTCGTCAGCTTCGTTGCCGAGGGGGCCAGCGTGATCCCTGCGAGCTGCACCACGGCCTCGGCGGTGTGCAACGTCAAATTCGTCACCAGCGAATACCGGCCTGCCGATGGCCGCGTGACGGTCGTGGCCTTTGCCAAGGGGGAGGAGTCGTTCAATGATGCCAACGGCGACAACCTCTACACAGCGGGCGAAAAGTTTGCCGACCTTGGCCCTGTGTACCTAGACAAGGATGAGGATCGACAGATGGCGCCACAAGGCGAGTACCTCACCGGCGACGAACTCAATGGAAAGTGGGATGCGCTCACCCATGTCTGGTTCAAGCGCGTCTTCACGCTGTCGGACAGCTCCCGCAAGCCACGTCTGTTCTCGCTCAATGCGGATGGTGTCACCTGCAGCACGACACCATTCCCGTATCAGGTGCTGTCTCTGACGACAACAGGAGCCTGTCGGCTGTCTACCCAGTTCTGCATGCGCGACGCCAACACGGCCGCCGATGCACTCGGCGGCAACCCCGTGCCGGCCAACGCCACGCTGACGCTGGCGACCAAGGCCAAGGGCGGTACCGTGTCCGTGGACGCTTCGCCCGTCACCGGCATCTGGACC
Organism: Sphaerotilus sp.; assembly: GCA_013299055.1. Taxonomy (GTDB): domain Bacteria; phylum Pseudomonadota; class Gammaproteobacteria; order Burkholderiales; family Burkholderiaceae_C; genus Sphaerotilus. The sequence goes on along the minus strand of JAAFKB010000134.1, from coordinate 5,600 downwards.
GGCCCCACCACGCACACCGTGACGGCCGATCTGGACGACTGCACCAAGCCGCTCGAAGCCGGCGGCCCCATCGACCTGACGGTCAAGATGCCCAACGGCCAGTCGTACAAGTTCGACATCGGCGTGCTGCAGTAAGCGCCCTTCGCCACACGCAGGGTAGACTGATCGACCGTCCCGCGCCGGCCACCTCGGCGCGGGCGACCGATCACACCGACTTCTCCCCCAAGAGCGTGGCCCTTTCCCATTCCCTTTCCCCGGACGGCGGGGCCGGTGCGCCGCAGCCCGCGACCCCCACCATCAGCCTCGTCGCCATGCCCGGCGCCGGCAAGTCCACTGCAGGGCGGCACCTGGCCAGCGCGCTCGGCCTGCCGTTCTTCGACGCCGATGTCGAGATCGAACGCCGCATCGGCATGTCGATCCGGGCCTTCTTCGAGCGCGAGGGCGAGCCGGCCTTCCGCGACATCGAACAGGCGGTGGTGGCCGAGCTGGCGCGCCGTGGCGGGCTGGTGCTGGCCACGGGCGGCGGCTCGGTGTTGCGCGAAGTCAACCGGCAGGTGCTGCGCGACCACACGACGGTCGTCTACCTGCGGGCCTCGCCGGAAGAGCTGTTCCGCCGCCTGCGCCACGACTCCCACCGCCCGCTGCTGCAGGTGGCCGATCCGCTGCGCAAGCTGCGCGACCTCTACCAGACCCGCGACCCGCTCTACCGCGAGACCGCGCAGTTCACCATCGAGACTGGCCGCCCCTCGGTGCCGACGCTGGTCAACATGATCCTGATGCAGCTCGAACTGGCGGGTGTGGTCAGCGCCTACCGCACCCCGAGAGCCACCCCAGCCGCACCCCCGCTGCGCTCCCTTTGCCCAAGACCATGACGCATCCGATCCCGGCTACCCAGACCGTTGCCGTGTCGCTCGGCGACCGCAGCTACGACATCCGCATCGGCTGTGGCCTGCTCGACGCCCCAGAAAGCTGGACCGGCCTGCCCAAGGCGTCCACTGCCGTCATCGTCACCAACACCACCGTCGGCCCGCGCTACGCCGCCCGCCTGCGCGCCGCGCTGGAGCGGCACTACCCGCGTGTGCTCACCATCGCGCTGCCCGACGGCGAAGCGTTCAAGGATGCCGCCACGCTGAACCTCGTCTACGACGGGCTGCTGGGTGCAGCCTGCGACCGCAAGACGGTGCTCTTCGCGCTGGGCGGTGGTGTCATCGGCGACATGACCGGCTTTGCGGCGGCCTGCTACATGCGCGGCGTGCCGTTCGTGCAGGTGCCGACCACGCTGCTGTCGCAGGTCGATTCGTCGGTCGGTGGCAAGACCGCGATCAACCACCCGCTGGGCAAGAACATGATCGGCGCGTTCTACCAGCCGGTGCGGGTCATCTGCGATCTGGATACGCTCGACACGCTGCCCGAGCGCGAGCTGTCCGCCGGGCTGGCCGAGGTCATCAAGTACGGCCCCATCGCCGATGCGGACTTCCTGGACTGGATCGAGGCCAACCTGCCGGCGCTGATGGCCCGGGACAAGGTGGCACTGGCCCACGCCGTGCGGCGCTCCTGCGAGATCAAGGCGGAGGTGGTCGGCGGCGACGAGCGGGAAAGCGGCCGGCGCGCCATCCTCAATTTCGGCCACACCTTCGGCCACGCGATCGAGTCGGGGCTGGGCTACGGCGCGTGGCTGCACGGCGAGGCGGTCGGCTGCGGCATGGTGATGGCGGCAGACCTGTCGGTGCGGCTCGGCCTGATGCCGGGAGCCTTCGTCGAGCGCGTGCAGCTGGTGTGCGCACGCGCTGGCCTGCCGGTGGTCGGCCCGGCGCTCGGGGCGGACCGCTACCTTGCGCTGATGCAGGTGGACAAGAAGACCGAGGCCGGCGAGATCCGCTTCGTGGTCATCGACCGGCTGGGCAGCGCCAGGATGCAGGGCGCTCCCGACGCGATGGTGCGCGCCGTGCTGGCTGCGCACTGCCAGCCAGCCTGACGCAGCAAGGGTTCTGTCTCAGCCCTCGGTCGGCAGGAACCCCTCGATCGACAGGTACCGCTCGCCCGTGTCGTAGTTGAAACCGAGCACGCGGGCACCGGCGGGAAGCTCCTGCAGCTTCTGCGCGATGGCGGCCAGCGTCGCGCCACTGGAAATCCCCACCAGCAGCCCTTCCTCTCGGGCGCTGCGGCGGGCCATCTCGCGGGCGGCTTCGGCCTCGACCTGGACCACGCCGTCGAGCAGGTCGGTGTGCAGGTTCTTCGGGATGAAGCCGGCGCCGATGCCCTGGATCGGGTGTGGAGCAGGCGCGCCACCGCTGATGACGGGCGAGGCGGTCGGCTCCACGGCGTAGACCTTCAGGTTCGGCCAGCGCGCTTTCAGGACTTGTGCGCAGCCCGTCAGATGGCCGCCCGTGCCCACGCCGGTGATCAGCGCGTCCAGCCCGTCGGGGAAGTCGGCGAAGATTTCCTCTGCCGTGGTGCGCACATGCACCGCCACGTTGGCCGGGTTCTCGAACTGCTGCGGCATCCACGCACCCGGCGTGGATGCGACCAGCTCCTGCGCCTTGGCAATGGCGCCCTTCATGCCCTTCTCGCGTGGCGTCAGCACGAACTTCGCGCCGTAGGCCAGCATCAGGCGGCGGCGCTCGATGCTCATGCTCTCGGGCATCACCAGCACCAGCGGATAGCCCTTGACCGCTGCCACCATCGCCAGCCCCACGCCCGTGTTGCCGGAAGTCGGCTCGATGATGGTGCCGCCCGGGGGGAGGGCGCCGCTGATCTCGGCGTCCTCGACCATGGCCAGCGCGATGCGGTCCTTGATCGAGCCACCGGGATTGCCACGCTCGGACTTGATCCAGACCTCGGCGCCGGGGCCGAACAGGCGGTTGATGCGGATGTGCGGTGTGTGGCCGATGGTGGCGAGAACGCTGGCAGCTTTCATTGGGGAGGCTCCGGGTGGTACCAAAACGAACAGATCGGGCGAGGTCGAAGGAGAATGTGCATTCTGACCCATCGACAGCGTGGCAGTCCGGCGCCGACAATGCGTCCCGCGCCCGATCCTCTGCCCCGTTCGCCCATGGCCCGACTGCCCCGCCTTGCCATCGCCGGCCTCGCCCACCACGTCATCCAGCGTGGCCACAACCGCCAGGCGATCTTCCTCGACGACAACGACCGCAGCGCCTACCTCACCGCGCTGCGCGAGGCCGCCGCGCTGCAGTGCGTGGCCGTCCACGCCTACGTGCTGATGGACGACCATGTCCACCTGCTGGTCACGCCGCCCACGGCCGAGGCGCTCAGCAAGATGCTGCAGGCCATCGGGCGGCGTTACGTGAGCGCGTTCAACCGGCGCCATGGCCGCGTCGGCACGCTCTGGGACGGCCGCTTCCGCGCCACGGTGCTGGAAAGCGGCCCGCATGTGCTGGCCTGCATGCGCTACATCGAGCAGAACCCGCAGCGCCTCATCCCGCCCACCGCCGCAGCCGACTACCCCTGGTCGAGCGCCCACCACCACCTCGGCCAGCGCCGCGACGGCCTGCTCACCGCCCATGCCCTGTACTGGGCGATCGGCAACACGCCGTTCGAGCGCGAGCTGGCATGGCGGGGACTGCTGGAGGAGCCGCTGTCGGGCGAGGAGGTGCAGGCCCACACCGACAGCGCGCTCAAGGGCTGGGCGCTGGGGTCTGGTGCGTTTCTTGCGAGACTGAGCGCGACCAGCGAGCGCCCGCTGGTGCCACGTCCGCGTGGCCGCCCGGCCCGCGTTTGATCTGTCCCCCATTGATTGTCGCGAAAACGTCGATGCATGTTTAACAGAGTCTGACCCCATTTAGTTTTGCTTGAGGGGTTCGCTGCAGTGCAGTAAATTCGCACGGTTTTCCTTTTGCCCTTTGCCTTACGCAGGAGTGCGCCATGAACCAGGCTGCCTCGGGACACCCGTCCCCCCAAGAAGCCCAAGCCCTCGCCCTCGGTGGCTTGTACGACCCCGCCAACGAACACGATGCCTGTGGTGTCGGTTTCGTCGCGCACATCAAGGGCCAGAAGGCGCATTCCATCGTCGAGCAGGGCCTGAAGATCCTCGAAAACCTCGACCACCGGGGCGCCGTCGGGGCCGACGCGCTGATGGGCGACGGCGCGGGCATCCTGATCCAGATCCCGGACGAGTTCTTCCGCGCCGAGATGGCGGGTCAGGGCGTCAAGCTGCCCCCGCCGGGCGAGTACGGCGTCGGCATGGTCTTCCTGCCGAAGGAGCACGCCTCGCGCCTGGCCTGCGAGCAGGAACTGGAGCGTGCGGTCAAGGCCGAGGGGCAGGTGCTGCTGGGCTGGCGCGACGTGCCGGTGGACAAGGACATGCCCATGTCGCCCACCGTGCGCAAGACCGAGCCGATCATCCGCCAGGTCTTCATCGGCCGCGGCGCCGACGTGATCGTGCCGGACGCGCTGGAGCGCAAGCTGTACGTGATCCGCAAGACCGCCTCGGCCGCGATCATGAAGCTCAAGCTCACGCACAGCCGCGAGTACTACGTGCCCAGCATGTCGTGCCGCACCATCATCTACAAGGGGCTGCTGCTGGCGGATCAGGTCGGTACCTACTACCTGGACCTGCGGGACGTGCGCTGCACCTCGGCGCTGGCGCTGGTGCATCAACGCTTCTCGACCAACACCTTCCCCGAGTGGCCGCTGGCCCACCCGTACCGGATGGTGGCCCACAACGGCGAGATCAACACCGTCAAGGGCAACTTCAACTGGATGCGCGCCCGCCAGGGCGTCATGAAGTCGCCGGTGCTGGGCGACGACCTGCAGAAGCTCTACCCGATCAGCTTCTTCGGCCAGTCCGACACGGCCACCTTCGACAACACGCTCGAACTGCTGACGATGTCGGGCTACTCGCTCGCCCACGCCGCGATGATGATGATCCCGGAAGCTTGGGAGCAGCACGCGACGATGGACGAGCGCCGCCGCGCCTTCTACGAGTACCACGCCGCGATGATCGAGCCGTGGGACGGCCCGGCCGCGATGGTCTTCACCGACGGCAAGCAGATCGGCGCCACGCTCGACCGCAACGGCCTGCGCCCGGCGCGCTACATCGTCACCGACGACGACCTGGTCGTGATGGCCTCGGAAGCTGGCGTGCTGCCGATGATCCCCGAGAACAAGGTCATCAAGAAGTGGCGCCTGCAGCCGGGCAAGATGTTCCTGATCGACTTCGAGCAGGGCCGCATCGTGGACGATGAGGAGCTGAAGAACCAGTTCGCGTCCGCCAAGCCCTACCGCCAGTGGATCGAGAACGTGCGCATCAAGCTCGACGCGATCCCCGCCGACGCCGCTCCGGTCGCCGCCGCCACCGCGTCGCTGCTCGACCGCCAGCAGGCGTTTGGCTATACCCAGGAAGACATCAAGTTCCTGATGGCGCCGATGGCCGCGAACGGCGAGGAAGGCATCGGCTCGATGGGCAACGACAGCCCGCTGGCCGTGCTGTCGGACAAGAACAAGCCGCTGTACAGCTACTTCAAGCAGCTCTTCGCCCAGGTCACGAACCCGCCGATCGACCCGATCCGCGAAGCCATCGTGATGTCGCTGAACTCGTTCATCGGCCCGAAGCCCAACCTGCTCGACATCAACGCGGTCAA
>JAAFKB010000133.1 GCA_013299055.1 Sphaerotilus sp. | reverse complement strand
GCACTCAACCCATGAGCAACCGACATTTCACCCTGACCGATGTCCAGGCCGAGGCGGACGCCGGATTGCAACTCGTCTACGCCGATGGCGCCGTGTTGCGCGTGGACCTGAAGGCGCTGGTGGACGGGCACCCGTTGCTGTCGGCGCTGCGTGATCCGCTGGTGTTCGGCACGGCGCGGGTCGGTGCGTGGGGCGGGAGTGTCGTCTGGGGCGATGACCCGGACAGCGATCTGGAACTGGCCGCCGACAACCTGCGCGCCCGGGCCATCGAGCAGGCGGGTGGCGTGTCGCACGAGTTCATCCTCAACTGGATGGCGCGACACCGGCTCGGTCTGGATGCGGCGGCGCAGGCGCTGGGACTGTCACGGCGGATGCTGGCCTACTACCGCAGCGGGGCGAAGCCCGTGCCGCGCACCGTGGCGCTGGCCTGTCTGGGGTGGGAGCATCTGGGGGCGAATGAGGACTGGATGCAGGCGGCCTGATCCTGTGACCCCGCAGGGAGGGCTGGCGGCATACCCCCTGGCCTATGATTCACCCCATGCCGCCCGCCGCCCTTCCATTCCTTTCCCAACTCCTCGGCCCCTGGGTCCGCAGCGTCAACGCCACCACCCTGCGCGCCGACGCCCAGGCTGGCTTGCTCGGCGCGCTGCTCGTGCTGCCGCAGGGCATCGCGTTTGCGTCACTCGCCGGCCTGCCACCGCAGTACGGGCTGTACAGCGCCCTCGTGCCGACGGTCATCGCCGCGCTGGCCGGGTCGAGCTGGCACGTCGTCTCCGGCCCGACCAACGCCAACTCGCTGGCACTGGCCGCGATGCTGGCGCCGCTGGTGGCCGCGGGCAGTCCGGGCTACATCGAACTCGCGCTGATGGTCACGGTGATGGTCGGCGTGGTCCAGACCGCCGTGGGTGCACTGCGGCTGGGCTTGCTGGCGAACTTCATCTCGCCAGCCGCGTTGCTCGGCTTCACCAGCGGCGCGGCGTGTCTGATCGCGATCCACGCCGTGCGGGGGCTGCGGGACACGGGCGCCGTGCTGGTCGGGCTGACGGCGCTGTGCGTGGCGGCGCTGCTGCGCTGGAAGGCGGCGCGCTGGCCGTTCATGCTGGTCGGGCTGGTCAGCGCGGGGGTGGTGGCCGCGCTGCTGCCAGAGCGCTGGGCGGTCCAGACCATCGGCACGCTGCCGTCGCCGTGGCCGGCCTTCCATGTGCCGGACGTGGACTGGGCGCGGGTGCCGGACCTCATCGACAAGGCGCTGGCGCTGTCGATCATCGCGCTCGGCCAGTCGGTGTCGATCGCCAAGGCGATGGCGGCACGCTCGGGCCAGCGCATCGACACCAACCGCGAGTTCCTGGGGCAGGGGCTGTCGAACCTGGTCGGCGGCTTCTTCTCGTGCTACCTGAGCTGCGGCTCGCTGAACCGCTCGGTGCCGAACCTGGAGGCTGGCGCGCGCACGCCGCTGGCGGGGGTGGCGTCGGCGGGGTGGCTGCTGGTGCTGGTGCTGGTGTTCGGGGCGCTGCTGGCCCGGATTCCGCAGGCGGCCATCGCCGGGTTGCTGGTGCTGGTGGCGTGGACGCTGCTGGACCTGCCGCGTTGGCGCAAGCTCGCCCGGCTGGACCGCACCGATTTCGCGATCGCCGCCGTGACGCTGGCCTCCACACTGCTGCTGCGGCTGGAGATGGCGATCCTGATCGGCACGGGGCTGTCGCTGGTCGCCTACCTGTACCAGACCTCGCGCCCGGCGATGCGCACGATGGGCTTCGACGGCACCCGCCCGGACCGGCGTTTCGTGGTCCGCGACGCCACGCCGGGCGCACTGCCGGAATGTCCGCAACTCAAGCTGCTGCGCATGGAGGGCGAGGTCTACTTCGGTGCTGCGACCCATGTCGGTGAACACCTGCACGCGCTGCGCGAGGCCGATCCCGGCCAGCCTGCCCCACAAAAGCACCTGCTGGTGATGACCAAGAGCATGAATTTCCTCGACCTGGCGGGCGTCGAGGTCTGGGACACCGAACTGCGCGAGCGCCGGGCGGCAGGGGGTGATCTGTATTTCCACCGGCCCCGCCCACAGGTGATCCAGATCTGGACCCGCACCGGTTTTCTCGACCGGCTGGGCCGCGACCATGTGTTTCCCGACAAGCAGCAGGCGATCGCGGCGATCGTTCCCCGCCTGGATCCGGCGATCTGCGCACGCTGCAGCGTGCGGGTGTTCCGCGAGTGCCAGACAGACGATCCAGGGGTGGTGATCTGACCGAGGGTTCCGGTATTTCCAGACCGTGTTCGCCCTGGTGCCACCCCACGTTCGGCCCCAGCCTGGAGGCGTCTGACCCCCGATTCGGGTGGGTACGTCTGCGTACATTTCCTCACGGACCAGTGCACCACGCCGCGTCGTGGCCTGCCAAGCAGGGAGCAGCCGCCTAGACTCACCCTCAAATCGGAATTTTCATTCAAGGGTGTGTGTGGTATGGCAACGTCTGCTGAAGTGAGCTTTTTGCCCTGGGACACTTTCATGGACCGGCATGAAGCTGCCTGGTTGCGGCTATGGGCCGCCACGGGCGCCGCACCGGACCTGAGCCCGATCTGGGCGCGCAGCCTGCTGCAAGGCCACCGGATCGACACCTCCGAACTGCAGGTGGCGTTCAAGACCACGCCGTGCGGTGAGCTGTCGATGGTCTGGCCCCTGCGCTTCACGACCCACCGACGGATGGGGCTGACATGGAAGAAGGTCGGCGCGCTGTCGAACATCTTCTGTCTGCATGGCGGACTTCTGACCTCGGTGGACCTTGGTGTGGCGGTGCGGCAGACGTTGCAGGCGCTGCGCGGGATGCAGGGCACTTGGAGCTGGCTTGATGTCGATCTGCTGGAGACGGGTTCCCCGCTGCACACTGCCTGGTTGCGGGCGGCCCAGCACAATGATTGCCGCGTCGAGCGCATCACCAAGGGACGTGCCCCCTACATCCTCAGCCCCGGCACGCTGGACGAATTCCTTGCCACCAAGGGCCGCAATTTCCGCAGCAACATGCGCGCACGACGTCGGGAGGTGATGGAGTCGCCGGATGTGGAGGTCCGTTATTTCACGCAGTGCCATGAGATGGATGCGTATTTCGCCTTCGCCTTGAGCGTCGAGCGCAAGAGCTGGAAGGGCCGCACCGGCACCGCACTGTCCGCCCGCCAGTGGGAGACCCGTCTGTACGAGGCCCTGTTGACCCGCTATGCGGAGATTGGCCGGGTGCGTGCGGCGGTGCTGTTCATCGACGGAGTGCCGACAGCGCACAGCATGGACCTGCTGCAGGGCGACCGCGTCTACGGCCTCAAGACCAGCTTCGATCCGGCCTACACGGTGCGACGTCCGGGCGTGATGCTGCTGGTGGCGCGCCTGGAGCGCTACTTCCAGGAGGGCGTGCGCGAATTCGACTTCATCGGGCTGGACGAGGACTACAAGCTCCAGTGGAGTCGCCAGTGCCGCGCCCACGAGTCGCTGCGGCTGTACGCTCCGACGCTGGCGGCGCGGGCGCTGTTCCTGTCGGTCGATCTGCGCCGGCAGTGGCGAGACTACCGTGCAGGCGTCTCGGCACCCACGCCTGCCCCTGCTGCCACGCCGTCCGCCCAACCGGCGCTGACCAAGTCGTCGCTCGACGGGGAACGCCTGTCGGTCTCGGCCTGATCCTCATGCCACCGGCTGCTGAGGCTGAAGCTCAGCACGCTGTGGCTGAACTGCGGCCGGTACACCGCCGTCGGCCACAGGCATGGCCACAGCAGCAACAGGAGCAGCGCCAGGATCACCCGTGACTGCAGCCCGTCGCCGCGGGTCTCGCCCATCAGACGGCTGAGCGGGCCGACCTGCAGCAGCAGCAGCCCGATGCCCAGGTGGAGACCCAGCAGGATGACCAGAAAGTGTTGCATGCCGAAATGCTAGACACGTTTGGTTCCATTTGGTACCGACTCCTTCACTTCCACGCCCCGCAACCGTGGGGCGATTTGGGCGGGATGGTGCGGGTTTTCACTCTCCGGCGCGCAAGCCGGCGGGACCGTGGAGTTCCACCACCGCCGCTGCCCGCCGCGTCAGCACCGCCCGCTGGTTCAGATACCCCTTGTCGGTGATCTCCCCCGCGTCCACGCTGGGCGGTTCGTCGAGGATGAGCGCACAGGCGGGTGTCTGGGAGGAGCCACCGCCCTCGGCCTTCATCGCCTTCAGGCCGGCACGCAGGTGCGCTTCCAGTTCTGCACGGGGCAGCGCCTTGGCCTGCGGCGTCGGGAAGACCAGCAGGCCGATCTCCTCGCGCTCATGGCCGGTGATGACGACGTCGGCCACGTGCGGTGCCAGCGCGGTGACGGCCCGGATGCGCAGCGTGCCGACGCTGACCCAGGTGCCGCTGAGCAGCTTGAAGTCTTCGGCCACGCGCCCGTCGAAGACGATGCCGCGTTCGGGGCGGGTGTCGTCCACGAGCTTGGCGGCGTCGCCGATGCAGTAATAGCCGTCCTCGTCGAATGCCTTGGCCGTGACCTCGGGCGCGTGGCGGTATTCGGAAAACACGCTCGGCCCGCGCACGCGGATCTCCAGCTTGCCGCCGTTCGGGATCAGCTTCAGGTCGATGCCCGGCAGCGGCAGCCCGATGCAGCCAGCGCGGTCGATGCGCCAATGCACGCTGGTCACCGCGGGCGCCGTCTCGGTCGCGCCCCACGATGACGTGAACCACAGCGGCCGGTCGCGCACCTGGGCCACCACCGCTTCGAGCCGCGCCCACAGGCTCTGCGGCAGTGCGGCGCCCGCGTAGAACACGCCTTCCAGACCACCGAGCACGTCCCGCGCCAGCCCCTCGTCGGCTTCCAGGTAGGGCAGCAGCATGTCGAAGCCACGCGGCACGTTGAAATGGAAATTCGGCCGCACCTCGCGCAGGTTCGCCACCGTCTTCTCGATCAGCCCCGGCGCCGGGCGGCCTTCATCGACGAACAGGCTGCCCCCATGCGACAGCACCATGTTGAAGTTGTGGTTGCCGCCGAAGGTGTGGCTCCACGGCAGCCAGTCGAGCAGGCGCAGCGGCTGGCGCGTCAGGAAGGGCCATGCCTGCGCGATCTGCTGCTGGTTGGCGCAGAGCATCCGGTGGCTGTTGACGACGACCTTGGGCACGCCGGTCGAGCCGGAGGTCAGCAGGTACTTGGCCGGCCACTCGGGGCGGATCGCGGAGAAGGCGGCCACCACGGCAGGCGACTCCTCGCGGTCCAGCAGCTTGGCGAAAGCTTGCGCACCCAGCACCGCCGGCACCGTGCGGCTCCAGGCGTGGACCGGTGGCCCGTAGACGCCTGGATCGCTGGCGTAGACCAGGGCCGGATCGAGCGCGTCGAGGATGGCGTGGATCTTCGCGAAGTCCTTCGTCATCCGGCAGTAGGCGCTGGAGACGGTGCAGACGACGCGGCCGAGGTGCATCGTCGCCAGCATCAGCAGCGCGTGGTCCACGCTGTTGTCCGACAGGATCACCACCGGCTTGTCGGCGGGCAGATGCAGGTCGAGCTGTGCCTGCGCGATGCGCCCGACCGCGTCGCGGGTCTGGCGGTAGGTGAGCTGGCGCCAGCCGCCGGCCGCGCCAGGGTCGCGTTCAGCGAGGAACAGCGCATCCGGCGTCGTCGCGGCCCAGTGCTCCAGCCAGTCGCCGATGCAGCGCGCAAACGGCTGCAGCGCCTCGGGCGAGCGCAGGATGAAGCCGCCACCGGGCAGATCTTCGCGCACGACACGCGGCGGGGCGAGTGCGGCAGCGTCACCGAACAGGGTCAGGTCCATCGTCTTGTCTCCTTACACACCCAGGTAACCGGCCAGTTCGGTGCTGTTGCGCAGCGTGTCGGAGGCACCTTCCAGCACCAGCCGCCCCTTCTGCAGCACCACCAGCCGATCCGATTCGGCGCACACCTTGCGGTAGTCGCGGTCCACGATCAGCGTGGCGATGCCGGTGCGGCGGATGTCGGCGATGACGCGCCAGATCTCCTGGACGATCAGCGGTGCCAAGCCTTCAGTGGCTTCGTCGAGGATCACCGCGTCGGGGTTGGTCATCAGCGCCCGGCCGATCGAGAGCATCTGCTGCTCGCCGCCGGAGAGCTGGCTGCCCAGGTTGGTCAGCCGCTCGGACAGGCGCGGGAAGGTCGTCATCACGCGGTCGAAGTTCCAGTCCTTCTGCCCCGACGTGCCGGCGCGGGCGGCCATGACGAGGTTTTCGCGCACGGTCAGCGTCGGGAAGATGCCGCGCCCTTCCGGCACGTAGGCGACACCAAGCTGTGCGGCCTGGTGCGGCAGGCCCTTGGAGAGATCCTTGCCAGCGACGTGGATGCGGCCCTGGCGCTGGCGGACGTGGCCCAGCAGCGTGCGGATCAGCGTCGATTTGCCCATGCCGTTGCGCCCGAGCAGGCCGACGGTTTCGCCCTTGGCGAGCTTGAAATCGAGTCCGTGCAGGATGTGGCTGCTGCCGTACCAGGCTTGCACGCCCTGCGCGTCAATGATCAGTGGAGTGGATGGTGCCGACATCTCAGTGGCCTCCCAGGTAGGCGGCTTGCACGTCGCGGTTGGTGCGGACCTCATCGGGCGTGCCCGTGGCGATCACCGCGCCGTTGACCATCACGGTGATGCGGTCGGCCACGGCGAACACGGCGTCCATGTCGTGCTCGACCAGCAGGATGGCGTGGCCTTTTTTAAGCGAGCGCAGCAGGTCGAGCATCCGGTGCGATTCCTCCGGACCCATGCCCGCCAGCGGCTCGTCGAGCAGCAGCACACGCGGTTCGGTCGCCAGACACATCGCGATTTCGAGCTGGCGCTTCTGGCCGTGCGACAGGCTCGCCGCCGTGCGTTGCGCCACCGCCGAGAGGCCGGCGCGTTCGATCGCCGCCTTGGCCCGCTCGGTGCTGGTGCGGCAGGCTTGCGCCGACTCCCACCACGCCCACGGCCGCTGCACGCGGGCCTGCGCGGCGAGGCGGCAGTTCTCCATCACCGACAGTGGCAGGAAGATGTTGTTGCGCTGGTAGCTGCGGCCGATGCCGGCGTGGGCGAGCTTCGGTTGCGGCCAGCGGGTCACGTCCTCGCCCCCCAGCACGACCGCGCCGCTCGACGGCGGCAGCTCGCCCGACAGCAGGTTGATCAGCGTGGACTTGCCCGCGCCGTTGGTGCCGATGACGGCGTGGATCTCGCCCTCGTGCAGCGCGACCGACACGTCGCTCACGGCCACCAGCGCGCCGAAGCGGCGGGTGAGGTTGCGGGCCTCGAACAATGCGGTGCTGGTGGTGCTCATGCCGCCTCCTTGCGCTGCTGCAGCCGTGCCCACAGACCGGCCAGTCCCTGCGGCAGCAGGGCGACCGCGATGATGATGAAACCGCCGAACAGCAACTGCCAGTGCTTGGTCAGCGATGAGAACCACTCTGACAGCAGCACGAAGGCAAACGCTCCCGTCACCGCCCCACCCAGGCTGCCCAGCCCGCCGAGGATGATCATCACCAGCGCGTTGCCGCTGTAGTGCCAGGACAGGATCTCGGGCGTCACGAAACCGTACTGCGCCGCATAGAGAAAGCCGCCCAGCCCCGCCAGC
>JAAFKB010000132.1 GCA_013299055.1 Sphaerotilus sp. | reverse complement strand
CTCGGGAAGATGTCCGAGAAGGGTCTGCTGGGCAAGGACGTGGTGAAGGCGCTGATCGAGGAGATCGGCAAGTCGTCGGCGAACGGTGCGGGCGCCATGATGGCGTCACTGTCTGGGCAGTGGTCCAACTTCGTGGACAACTGGAAGAACAGCCTGGACGACATGCGCAGGGCTGGCGGTCTGGACGGGCTGAAGGACGCGCTCGGGCAGATCAACGAACGCTTCGCCGCGCTCAACGAGTCGGGCAGTCTTCAGGCGTTCGTCGCCGATGTCGGGCAGGGTTTCAGCGCGCTGGTGTCGTCCTCGATGTCGGTCATCACGACGCTGGTGGACGCTGTGGGCGAGCTGGTGGGCATGATCATGTCCGGGTTCGGCGAGATCCTGGATGCGACCACCAACACCTTCGGCGGTGAGGCCCTGAGCGGCGTGGAGCTGTTCGCCAACATGCTGAAGGTGGTCGAGATCGCCGTCGTCGCGCTGGTGACCGCCTTCAGGATCGTCAAGGAGGGCGTGGTGTCCGCCATCGAGCAGATGGTGTTCCACGTCCTGCGGTTCAGCGAAGCAGCCGAGCGGGCGCTGGCGCTGGACTTCGACGGCGCGAAAGCGGCGTGGAGCCGTGGCGGTGCCGAGATCGAGCGCATCGCAGGCGAGCGGTTCGGCAACATGGTGAAGATCGCCGACGACGCACAGACCAAGATTGAGAACATCGCGCTGCGGCCGATGGCGGGCGGGAAGAAGGCGCCGACGACAGCGCCAGCAGCGCCAGCAGCACCGGCCACCGACGGCCCGCGCCGCAAGGTCGAGTACAACAAGGAGGACAAGAAGGAGGGCGGCAAGGGTGGTGCGGCCCGCGCCGCCATGCAGGCCGCCGAGGTTGAGCTGGCCGCGCTGCGCATGTCGCACGCCAAGAAGCAGGCCGAGGCGGGCACCTTCTTCGAGTTCTCGAAGGCGCAGGAAATCGACTTCTGGCGCTCGAAGCTGGCGACCATGAAGGCGGGTTCGGCTGAAGCCAAGTCGGTGAACGCCAAGCTGCAGAACGCCTTGCTGGCCGAAGCCGAGAAGTCCAACGCCACCGCGCTGCAGGTGCTGGGCGAGGAGATGAGCAACCGGACGGCCGCAGCACACGCCCAGGTGGATGCCGAGCGCGCCGCGGCCCGCGCCCGCCTGGAACTGCGCCAGATCAGCGCGGACCAGATGGTGCAGGTTGAGCGCGAGCTGGCCGACCGCGAACTGGCGATCACCCGCGGCGCGCTGCAGGACGCCATCAAGCTCGAAGAGTCGCGCCCCGACAAGAACCCGGCCCGCGTGGTGCAGTTGAAGGGCCAGATCCAGCGCGCAGAGCAGACGCACGCTTCGGCCGTCGGCAACATCGACCAGCAGGTGGGCCTGTCGGCGCAGCGTGCGGGCGACGTGCGCCGCAACGCGATGGTGGAGAGCGCACTGGCCGCCGCCCAGGAAGAAGGTGCGGCCGGCACGCGCAGGCTGATGGCGAACGGCGCCACGCAGGCCGAGCTGATCGGGCTGGAGATCCTCACGCAGGAGACCATCACCAGCATCCGGCGCACCGGGCTGGAGAACCAGTTGATGGCGGAGCAGGCGGGGCCGAACGACCCGGCCCGCGTGGCTGAGCTGCAGGCGCAGATTGAGGCGCTGACGACCGGGCACGTCGCCCGCATGAACGCGCTGACCTTCCAGCAGGCGCAGGCGCTCAAGGACTCGGGCGGCTCGTTCCAGACCGTGCTGGACAGCATGCCGAACGCGGCCGGGCAGGCGATTGACGGGGTGCTCGGCAAGTTCGGCACGCTGCGCGACGGCCTGACCAACCTGTTCAAGGGCATCTACGCCACGTTCGTCAGCGAGATGGTGACGAAGCCGCTGACGATGGCCGCGATGCGCGTGATCCGGGAATCGGCGCTCTACAAGATGATGGCCGGCGTGCAGGTAGCGACGCAGGCCGGCGCCTCGGCTGCCACGGTCGCCACCAAGGCCGGCGAGGCTGGCATGGTGGTCGGGGCGAACGCGGCTGAAGCGGCATCCGGTGCGGCGGCTTCTCAGGCGTCTATCCCGTTCGCTGGCCCCGTCCTGGCTGCCGGCGCGTTCGCCGCGATCATGGCCCTGGTGATGGGCGCAAAGGGCAGCATCCGCAGCGCGGCCGGTGGCTTCGACATCCCGGCCGGCATGAACCCCATCACGCAGTTGCACCAGAAGGAAATGGTCCTGCCGGCCAAGCACGCCGACACGATCCGCCGCCTCGGTGAATCCGGTGGCGGGAACAGTCAGGCGCAACAGTCGGACGGCGGGAGCATCACCGTGCCCGTCACCTACAACGACCACTCGGGCCAGTTGAGTGACGACGACATTCGGCGCAAGTCGAACCTGATCGGCGACATCGTGATGCAGCAGATCAGGAACAACCGGGTGCGGGCATGAGCAACGAGATTTTCCCGACGCTCGCCGGCCTGGACTGGGGCACTGAGAAGGTGCCGCAGTTCGACACCCACATTCCGAAGTCGGTCAGCGGTTTCGAGGTGCGCGTGTCGCGCCGCGCATACCCGACCTACGCCATCCGCATGAAGTTCAACTTCCTGCGCAACATGGCCGCGGCGCAAGAGCTGCGCGCCCTGGTCGGGCTGTTCTTGCGGCACCGCGGCGCGGGCGACTCCTTCCTGCTGCTGGATCCGGATGACTACCGCGCCACCGCCCAGGTGTTCGGCGCGGGCAACGGCACGGCGCGCACGTTCGACCTGGCTGCAGCGTGGGGCGGCTTCGTCCAGCCGGCCCGCAACATCAAGACCATCACCAGCGTGACGGTGAACGGTGCGGGCGCGGCCTACGTGCTGGGCGGCGACGGCCGAATCACCTTCACCACCGCACCGGCAGCCGGCGCCGTGCTGGCCTGGACTGGCGAGTATTACTTTCGGTGCCGCTTCGCAGAGGACACCCTGACCCCCCGCGAAATGATGCGCGGCATCTGGGAGCTGGGGAAGTGCGACCTCGTGGGCGCCCTCGGTGCGCAGATCGGATGACGCCATGAAAGACGCATCGCCTGCCCTGATCGACCACCTCGCTACCGCACGCATGCTGCGCCCGGTGGACCTGATCGCCATCAAGCTGACCACGGGCGTGACGCACCGGTTCGCCTGCACCGACATCGCCACCGTGAGCGCGGACGGCTTCGAGTGGTCCGGCGGGGCGCCGACGTTCCGTCGCAGCGGCACGCGCCGCGTGATCGGGATCGAGGTGCCGACGATGGAGCTGACCATCAACTTCAGGCCCGGCTCGACGCTCGGCGCCGTGCCCTGGTCGAACGTGCTGCGGCTGGGTGCCCTGGACGGCGCGCTGGTGTCGGTGCGTCGCGGCTACTGGTCCGACTGGAGCCAGCCCGCCATTGGCACGCTGCATGTCTTCGACGGCAAGGTGGGCGACGTGTCCGGCGGCACGCCGACGCTGAACCTGTCGCTGCGCGGGGAGACCGACCTGTTCAACGTCGCAGTGCCGCGCACCACCTACCAAGCCGGCTGCAGAAACACCCTCTACGACACGGGCACCTGCAAGGTGGTCCGCCAAGACATCAACTGCACCGCGCTGACGGGTTCGACGCGCAGCCGCATCGCCGCCAGTGGCCTGACGCAGGCGGACGGCTGGTTCACGGCCGGGCTGATCCGCGGCGTGACGGGCGCGAACGCTGGCGCTGTGCGCGGCGTAAAGCAGCACGCGGGCGGCGCGCTGGTGGTGTCCGAGCCGTGGCCGGAAACGCCGACCGTCGGCGACGCCTTCCTGGTGGCCGCCGGATGCGACCACACGCGCAGCACCTGTGCCGCCAAGTTCAACAACCTCGCCAACTTCAGAGGCGAGCCATACACCCCAACGCCGGAGACGGCGCTGTGAACGCCCAGCGCAAGCCGGGCACCTTCCGGGCACATGCCCACACCTGAGAGAGCACCAACATGACGACTCCCGTCCTCGTTTCCGAACAACTCGGTCAAGGTCTGAACCTCGCAGCCGCGATGAACGACCGCACCCGTCGCGCCATGCTGAACCGCGTGGTCGCCGACTACAAGATGGGCGATCAGACCATCATGGCCGCCGTCAACAAGCTGGACACCGACCTGCGCGTCGAGATCAAGAAGGCACTCGACGCCGCCGGCACGCTCGATTCGGGCATCCAGAAGGCGCAACTGGAAGCCATCATCGACCGCCTGATGCAGCAGCCCGCCTTCGTGGCCGGCATGGGCAGCAAGACGGCGATGATCGGTGGTGGGCTGAAGACGCTCGCCAGCATCTTCGACGCGCAGTTCTTCCGCCAGCCGCGCCCGGCCCGCGAAGAGTTCGTCTACGCCTCGGACGACGACGCGATCCCGTCCGGCTCGGTGGTCACGCTGGTGAACGGCGAAGTCTCGACCTTCACCAGCGCGGTGACGACCAGCGACACCAACGGCGACGGCAAGGACGACCTGTGCGTGATCAAGTTCAGCTCGACCAACTACGGCGGCCTGGCTGCCGAGTGGGAAATGGCGCTGGACATGATCCCGGAGACCTTCCTGGGTCAGGTGTCGATCACCTACCGCAGCAAGCACACCACCCGCGTGGTGTTCGACCTGACGCCGTTCCTGGTCAACGGTTCCGACACCCCGGTCACCGGCCTGGATGTGGACGGCAACGGCACCACCGACGGCTCGCTGGTGAGCGCCGCCAACGCAGCGCAACTGGCCGCCCTGGAAAGTGAACTGGCAACGGCCATCGAAGCCGAGACCGCCGCCAACGCCGCCGCCAGCGCCGCAGCCCTGACGGTCAATCAGGCCCAGAGCACGCTGGTCGCGAAGGAAGCAGCTCTGGCCGCGATCCCTGAAGGCGAGGACACGACCGCTGCCGCTGCCGACGTGGCCGCCGCCCAGGCCGATGTCACCACCGCCAACGCCGCGTATCAAGCGGCTGGCGCGCTGGCGTCTGCCAAGTCGGAAGCCGTGGCCGCTGCCCGCGCCGCTGTCAACGCCTTCAAGGCCGCCAACGGCATCGCGTGATGAACAGCTCCGACATCCGCGCCCGGATCTGCACGGAGGCCCGCCGCTGGCTGGGCACGCCGTGGCGACACCGTGCGCGGGTGCTCGGGGCTGGCGTGGACTGCGCGCAACTGCTGCTCGCCGTCTACGAAGGGGTCGGCCTGCTCAGGCCCGGACAGATCGACCCCGGCCACTACCACCAAGACTGGAACCTGCACCGCAGCGAGGAACTGTTTGCGGGCTGGGTCCAGTCCGTTGCCAGAACAGTCGAACAGCCGGAACCGGGTGACATCGCGCTGTTCCGGTATGGGCGCTGCATCTCGCACGGTGGCGTGGTGCTGGAAGGCCGCAGCGAGATCCTGCACGCCTTCCAGCCCGACGGCATCGTCACCATCACCAGCCTGAGCGCATCCGCGCACGTCGCCGACAGGCTGGCCGGCTACTACACCCTGATCGAGCCATGAGCGGAAAAAGCGGGAAGAACAAGGCGGACACGGGCGTTCAGCGCCTGTCGGGCATCAAGGTCCAGACGACCGCGCTGGGCCGCTGTGTGCCTTGGGTCTTCGGCACCGCCCGTGTCGCGCCGAACCTGATCCAGCACGACGACTTCACCGCCATCGAGAACCGCCAGAAGCAGGGCGGCAAGGGCGGTGGCAGCGTGACCACCACCAGCTACACCTACAAGGCTGCGGTGATTCAAGCCGTGTGCCGCGGCCCGATCATCGGCGTTGGCACCATCTGGTCCGACAAGGAGAAGCACAGCCTTTCGTCCATCGGGCTCGACCTGTTCACCGGCACCAGCACGCAGGCGCCACACCCGCACTGGGCAACCAATCACCCGGAGAAGGCGCTGGCCTACCGGGACATGGCCTATGTCGCCAAGGCATCAATGGACCTCGGATCGGGTGGCAGCCTTGCGCGCCTCGCCTTCGAGGTCAAGGCCACGACCCGGCAGAGCGACGCCAACCCGGACGCCCGTGTTGATGCCGTCATCACGGCCCTGGTCACGGACACGATTGATGGTGTCGGCTTGCCGGCCTCGAAGCTGGGCGACCTGACCCAGCTCGCGAACTTCTGCGGCGCGGCCGGCATCTTCATCTCGCCCGCCTACGATGAGCAACAGCCCGCGAAGCAGGCGCTGGAGCGTCTCGCAGAGATTGCGCAGTGCGGCATGTACTGGTCCGACGGCCGGCTGAAGTTCCAGCCCTACGCCGACCAGCCGATCACCGGCAACGGCTTCACCTTCACGCCCAGCACGAACCCGGTGCCCACGCTGGGCGCCGACGACTTCCTGGCACGCGGCGGCGAGCCGCCCATCAAGATCGTCCGCCGCGGCGCGGCCGAAGCCAAGAACCACTTCCAGATCCGCTATCGCGACCGAGCGGCCGAGTACAACTCGGCGGTGGTCGAGTCCAAGGACATGGGCGGCATCGAGCGGTTCGGCCTGCTGTCGTCCGACCCCGAGGACTTCGACGAGATCTGCGTGGCAGGCGTCGCCCAGAAGCTTGCCGACTTCCGGCGCGACCGCGCTGCAGCCGTGCGCACGACGTACCAATTCCGGCTGTCGATGCGCTGGGATCGCCTGGAGCCCACCGACATCGTGGCCCTGGACTACGAGCCGGACGGCCTGGTGCAGCGCACTGTGCGGGTCACCAGCATCGAAGAGGACGACGACGGCACGCTGACGGTGGAGGCCGAGGACTGCCCGCTCGGTGCTCAACAGGTCATCAACAGCAACCCGCAGACGCCGACCGGTGGCGGGGTGGACTACAGCGCGTCGCCCGGCCCGGTTGCTGCGCCGGTCATCTTCGAGGCGCCGCTGTCGCTGACCGGCGGCGCTCCCGAGGTGTGGATTGCCACCAGCGGCGGGCCGCTGTGGGGTGGCGCCGAGATGCACATCAGCTCGGACGGCAACACCTATGAGCGCGTGTCCGAGGTCAAGGCCAAGGCCCGGCACGGCGCGCTGACCGCTCCGCTTCCGGCCGGTGGCCTGATCGACACCGCCAACACCGCCGCGGTGGTGATCGCGGCCGGCGACCTGTCGTCCGGCACTACCCAGGACGCCACCGACCTGACGACACTGTGCTGGGTGGATGGCGAGCTGCTGGCCTACCGCGACGCGACGCTGACCGGCGCAGGCACCTACAACCTGCAGCACCTGGTGCGCGGCGCGCATGGCACCGACATTGCTGCCCACGCCACGGGCGGGAAGTTCCTGCGCATCGACGATGCCGTCGTGCGCTACCCCTATGACCGCCAGTGGGTCGGCCGCACGATCTGGCTGAAGTTCGCCAGCCGCAACATCTTCGGGTCCGGCCAGCAGTCGCTCGCCGATGTGCCCGCCTACACCTACACCATCACCGGGGCGCCCCTGGCCGGCGTGCAGAACCTCGCGCTGCTGAAGCCGTGGACCGGCACCGAGGCACAGGTGACGTGGGATCTGGTGGACGGCGCCGCGTCCTACGATGTCGAGGTGCAGGTGACTGTCCGCAGCGCAATGGTGACGGTGCGCAGCGTCAGCGCCATCACGTCAGGGCAGTGGACTTACGCGGCCGATGATGCCCGCGCTGACGGCGGGCCGTGGCGCTCGATCC
>JAAFKB010000131.1 GCA_013299055.1 Sphaerotilus sp. | reverse complement strand
TGAACCTGACCCGCGGTTCGGGCCTGATCGCGAACATCTTCGAAGGCTACGAGCCGCACAAGGGCGACATCGCCAGCCGCAAGAACGGCGTGCTGATCTCGATGGACGCGGGCGAAATCTTCACCTACGCCCTGGGCAAGCTCGACGACCGCGGCCGCATGTTCGTGAAGCCGAACGATCCTGTCTATGAAGGCATGATCGTCGGCATCCACAGCCGCGACAACGATCTGGTGGTCAACGCCACGCGCACCAAGCAGCTCACGAACTTCCGCGTCTCCGGCAAGGAAGACGCGACCAAGATCACGCCGCCGATCGACCTCTCGCTGGAATACGGCGTCGAGTTCATCGAGGACGACGAGCTGGTCGAGATCACCCCGAAGTCGATCCGCCTGCGCAAGCGTTTCCTGTCCGAGCACGACCGCAAGCGCGCTGCACGTTCCTGATCTGCGCTGGCGTCCCATGTCGCCTGTGCGGGCCGTGTCCTGGATGGTGCTGGTCACGCTGCTGTGGAGCACGGCCGGCGTGGTCAGCCGCCACTTCGAGGTGGTGCAGGGCTTCGAGGTGACGTTCTGGCGCAGTGCCTTCACGGTGCTCGCGCTGGCGGCGGCGCTGACACACCTGCGTGGCGCGGCCTTGTGGCGGGGGCTGCTGCGCTCGCCGCGGGCGGTGTGGCTGTCGGGGGTGTGCTGGGCGGTGATGTTCACGGCCTTCATGCTCGCGCTGACCATGACCCGCGTGGCCAACGTGCTGGTGACGATGGCGCTCGGGCCGCTGGTCACGGCGCTGTTCGCCCGGCTGTTCCTGCACCACCGCCTGCCGCCGCGCACCTGGACGGCCATTGCGGTGGCGGGGGCGGGGATCGCGTGGATGTTCGGCCATGAGGTGCAGGCGGCGGATGCGCGCAGCGTGCTGGGCATGGCGGTGGGACTGGCGGTGCCCTTGGCGGCGGCGGTCAACTTCACCGTGCTGCAGCACATCTCGCATGGTGAAGCCGAGGGCGCGTCGCAGGACATGCTCCCGGCCGTGCTGATCGGGGCGCTGCTGTCGTCGCTGGTCACGCTGCCGCTGGCGTGGCCGCTGCAGGTGTCCGCGCATGATCTGGCGCTGCTGGCGGGGCTGGGCGTGTTCCAGCTGGCGCTGCCGTGCCTGATGGTGGTGGGCCTGACGCGCATCCTGCCGGCGCCGGAAATCGCGCTGCTCGGGCTGCTGGAGGTGGTGTTCGGCGTGCTCTGGGCCTGGCTCGGGGCGGGCGAGGCGCCGGGGCCGACGGCGCTGACCGGCGGGGCGCTGGTGCTGGGTGCGCTGGTGAGCAACGAGCTGCTGGGCTGGCACCGGGGCGGGCAGGGCTAGGATCGGGGCTGTGCCTTGTCATCCCGTCCTTGCCGGAGTCCTGCATGTCTTCCTCTTTCCCGCTTTCTCCTGATGGCTGGGTGCGCGCCCAGGTGCGTGGCCGCGTCGGCTTCCTGACGCTGCACCGCCCGAGTGCGCTCAACGCGCTGTCGCTGTCGATGGTGCGCGACCTCACGGCGGCGCTGCTGCACTGGGCGGCCGATCCGGGCGTGCTGGCGGTGGTGCTGCAGGGCCAGGGACGCGAGGGCAAGCCGCCGGCCCTGTGCGCGGGCGGCGACATCCGCTTCTTCCACCAGGCGGCGCTGGCGGGTGATCCGCGGCTGGAGGATTTCTTCACCGAGGAATACGCCCTCAACCACCTCATCCACACCTACCCCAAGCCCTACCTCGCCGTGATGGACGGCGTCACCATGGGCGGCGGCATGGGCATCAGCCAGGGCGCCCGTCTGCGCATCGCCACCGAGCACAGCAAGCTGGCCATGCCCGAGACGATGATCGGATTGTTCCCGGACGTGGGCGGTGGCTGGTTCCTCTCGCGTTGTCCGGGACATGTGGGCGAATACCTGGCGATGACCGGCCAGACGCTGGGGGCGGCGGACGCGCTGGCGGTCGGGCTGGCGGACGTGCGGCTGCGTGCGGCGGACCTGCCGGTGCTGGTGGAGCGGCTGGCCGATCCGGCACTGGACTCGGCGGACGCCGTACTCGCCTGCGCCACGGACCTGGCGCAGCCGGCGGCAGAATCTCCGCTGCTGGCACAGCGCGAGGCCATCGACCTGCACTTCAGCCGCGCCAGCCTGCAGGAGATCGCCGCTTCCCTGGAGGCGGCCGACCCCGACACCTTCGCGCGCCAGACGCTGGCCGCGCTGCACCAGCGTTCTCCCTTGATGCTGGCCGTGGCGCTGGAGCAGATCCGCCGCGCCCGCACGCTGACGCTGGCCGACGACCTGCGCATGGAGCGTGACCTCGTGCGCCACTGCTTCCACCTGCGCCCCGGCACCGCCAGCGAGACGGTCGAGGGCATCCGCGCCCTCGTCATCGACAAGGACCACCACCCGCGCTGGAATCCGGCGCGTCTGGAGGACGTGGACCCGGCGGAGGTGGCGGCCTTCTTCGTCAGCCCGTGGCCGGCGCATGTCCATCCGCTGCGTGCCCTGGCCTGAGCACCAGCGTGGGCGTGTCCAGCACGATCTCGCCCGCGCCCAGCAGCGCCATGCCGCGGCTCCAGTGGCGCACCATGCGGTCGATCAGCTCGTGTTCCTGAAAGAGCTGGCCGTTTTCCACTGCCCGTGAACCCTTGAGCACCAGCGACCGGGCGAGCACGCTGAGCTGGCGGAAGGCGTCCGCCGCCTGCACGAGATGGGCCGAGCCGCTGCAGCCCCCCGCGATCCACACCAGGTAGAGCGCCGCCAGGTCGAAGGCCGCGCCGAGTTGCTGCGGCCCTGCTTCGGCCCAGTGCTGGTAGTGCGTGGAGCCACTGGCCAGCAGGCCGGGCAGGTCGCGGGCGAAGCGCCGTTTCCAGCGGCGCAGCGGGTGGCGGGTGGGGACGCGCTGCAGGGTTTTTTCCAGCACCTGGTGCGAGAGGTGGCGCAGCGTCTCGGACGGTCGGCGCACGAGGTGGTGCAGGTCGATCACCTCGGCCCGGCCGGGCAGGGTGGCGGCGTCCGGGTGTCCCGCGGCGGGCAGCAGGCGGTGGTAGGCCGCGCCCTGCAGCACGCGGTACTCGGTGCGGTGAAAAAAGCCGATGCGTGCCTGCGTGGGGTCCAGTTCATTGACCACGATGGTCTCGCTGGCGCCACGCGGGTGCAGCAGGCCACCGGCGCCGTCGGGCAGACCGCGGGCCGGCACGTCCACCACCACCAGCCGCCCCGCGCTGAGCTGCTCCTGCAGGTGCTCGACCAGCGGCCGCCACAGATGCAGGGCGTGGACACGCAGGCCGTACAGCGTGTAGAGGTCGTCCTGCGAGGGGCGGAACTGCGTCCACTGGTCGTCCAGCCAGTCCACCGCCAGCGTGCAGGGCAGGCAGGCGGAAGCTTCCAGCCGCAGCGCCGCCAGCACGCTCAGCCACAGGTCGGTATGGCGATTGGCTTCGGGCCAGATGCGGTCCTGCGCCGGCCAGACGGGGGGAATGCCCAGGCGGTCCAGGCCCGTGATGAGACAGAGGGAGCGGGCGGGTGGCATGTCTCAATGTAACACCACGTAAAACAATGCCGCAATCGTTAACGATGTCACATTTCGATCGGCCTGCCCCCTGTACTGGATCCGCGGCAGATGCCGGTCTGTGCAGCCGGGATAATGCGGGGGTGAACGACACCTCTGCCCCCCCGACCTTCTCCCCCTGGCGCCTGTCCGTGGCCCCGATGCTCGATTGGACCGACCGCCATTGCCGCTATTTCCACCGCTTGCTGACCCGCCAGACCCGGCTCTACACCGAGATGGTGACGACCGGCGCACTGCTGCACGGCGATGCGGCCCGCCACCTCGATTTCGCTGCCGCCGAGCACCCCGTCGCGCTGCAGCTCGGCGGCAGTGACCCGGCCGACCTCGCGGCGTGTGCGCGGCTGGCGGCGCAGTGGGGCTACGACGAGGTGAACCTGAACTGCGGCTGCCCGAGCGAGCGGGTGCAGAAAGGGGCGTTCGGGGCCTGTCTGATGGCCGAGCCGACCCTGGTGGCCGCTGGGGTCAAGGCCATGCGGGACGCCGTGGACCTGCCGATCACGGTCAAGCACCGCATCGGCATCGACCGGATCGAACGCTACGACTTCGTGCGCGACTTCGTGGGCACTGTCGCCGAAGCCGGTTGCGAGGTCTTCATCGTCCACGCCCGCAACGCCTGGCTGCAAGGCCTCAGCCCCAAGGAAAACCGCGACATCCCCCCGCTGCGTCCTGAGCTGGTCTACCGGCTCAAGCAGGAGTTTCCACACCTGACCATCGTGCTCAATGGCGGCGTGCGCACCGACGACGAAATTGCCATGCACCTGGCCCATGTGGATGGCGTGATGGTGGGGCGGCAGGCCTACCACGACCCCTGGATGATGGCGGCGTGGGATGCGCGATTCTTCGGCGAGACGGGCCCGGCGCAGGACCGGCTGGCGGTCGAAAATCGCTGGATGGAATATCTGGACCGGGTGCATGGAGGCGGCCGTCCATGGCCGACGGCGATGCGCCACGCATTGGGCCTGTGGAATGGCGAGCGGGGCGCGCGCCAATGGCGGCAGTTCTGGTCCGACCACCGCCACAAGTCCAGCCAGCCGACGCTGCTGGCGCGGCAATTCCGCGAACGGGCCGGTATTGGGTTCGGCGTGGGCGGGATATCGGAGGATTAATGATTTTTCATGGAATCCCCGGTCAGGTGTTCGTGAAAAAGCGGCATACTGGGTGCAGAGCGCGTGCTCTTCCACAATCCCTAAATCCCATTCCAGCCATTCCAGCCATGACGACACTTCAGGAACTGATCGCCCAGAAAGACGCTTTGCTGCGCCAGCAGCAGGAAATCGCGAAATCGATCGCTGAATTCCAGTCGGCTCAGCGCGCCGGCGTGATCAACGAGATCAAGACCCTGATGGCCCAGCACGGCATCTCCGTCACCGATCTCGCCTCCACCGGTCGCAAGGCGTCCAGCCCTGAAAAGGAACCGTCCAAGGTGGCCGCCAAATACCGCGACCCGGCCACGGGCTCGACCTGGACGGGCCGTGGCCTCAAGCCGCGCTGGCTGGTGGCGGCCCTCGAAACCGGCCGCACCCAGGACGAGTTCCTGATCGACACCTCGGCGGCCTGATCTGCCCACGGCCTGAAGTTTCTGCACGCAGCGTGTCACCACAGTTTGGCGTGCGCTGCCGCCACGGTGCCAAACCCCCGGCAGTTTCAATATCCGCATTGCCCCCGAAATGGGGTCCAAGGTTTATGTAAATGTTACTGCCGAAGGCCATGCCTGCGTGGCATCGCGCCGCCGTGCGGGCACTGTCCACGCGGTGGCGGGGTGGAAGCCGGCTTGTTCTCCCTTGGCGGCATACCCCAGCGGATTGGCGACCACGCGGCAGCCACGGCTGACGTGGTCCACGGGGCAATGCAAATGGCCGTGGATCCACAGATCGACCTGCGGCAGCAGGCTGTCGAGCGCGTTGCAGAAACCGGCCGTGCCCGGCGTCAGCCCATAACGTGGGTCGGCGCTCGCCAGCGTCGGCGCGAAGTGCGTCACCACCACCGTCGGCCCGCCGAACGGCTCGGCCAGCGCCCCGCGCAGCCACTGCTGGCATTCCAGCGCCAGCTCCCGCATCGACTCCGCCAGCATCGGCACACCGCCACGTCGGCAGGTGTTCTTGCGCAGGTAGAAATTCGCGGCCCGGAATGCCTTCTCGCGTGGCCCGATCGCGTCGAAGTCGCTCCACAGCGTCGTGCCCACAAAGCGCACGCCGTCCAGTACCACGCAGCGCCGGTCCAGCCAGGTGATGCCCAGCGTCTGGCACAGCCCCTGCATCCGCTCGCCGGCCTCGCTCAGCTCGAACCCGTCGTACTCGTGGTTGCCCGGCACGAACAGCACCTGCCGCCAGTGCCCCGCCCCGTGCGTCGGGGAAAACCGCGTCAGACCGAAATCCGCCTGCACACCCCCTGGCAGCAGTGAACCACTCTGGTAGGAGCCGATGTCCCCGGCCAGCACCAGCACGTCGGCGTCCGGAGCGGGGGTGGGTTCCCAGTGCGGGATGCGTTCGAGGTGGAGGTCGGAAAAGATCTGCAGGCGCATCGGGCGAGTCTAGCCGTGGTGGATGATGACGCCCCATGACCACCGACACCACCCGCCATGCCCCGGCCGTACCCGCCGCACCTGCGTTTGTCCTGCGCTGGCCCGACTCCGAGCTGGCCAGTACCCGCGTGACCAGCCCGACCACGCTGCACCTGCGCCTGGCCGCAGCCGCCTGCCACCGGGTGGCGGACGGCGTGGCGGGCTATCTGCAGCCGGTCGAGCTGGTGTTCCATGGGGCGATCTGGTCGGGGGATGCGCCGGCCGATTGTCTGGGCGGCCTCGCGCAGGGCAGCCTGTCCGTGGACGGGGTGTTGCAGGGGATGCCGTTGCCGCTGTCGGTGCAGGGGGTGGTGGTCTGCGAATTCCGGCTGGTGTCCGGGACTGTGCTGCGCATCGTGGCGCAGTCCTTGTGCGTCTCGGCCGGCGAGGATGCGCGTTTCCACCCGTCCTACGCCTGCTGACGCCACACGGCCCGTGGTGTCAGCCGATCCCGTGTCCATTGGTGCAGCCAGCGGTCCCAGAGGTGGTGGGCCAGCACGCCGGTCAACACGGCCAGGGCGAGTGCCACCGGCCAGCGCAGCGTACCCTTCTCGGCGTAGAACAGCTGCTGCCACAGGTAGAGGCTGTAGGACACCGTGCCCAGTCCGACCAGCCACGGGTGCGTCAGCCAGCGCGCGCCGGAGCCGCTGACCCGTGCCACTCCCGCGCAGCCCAGCGCGATCAGGGCCGAGCCAGCGGTGTACTTGAGCACGTCCGGCACCGCTTGCACCTGCAGCGCCAGCCCGATCCCGAACGCCAGCGGCCATGGTGGCAGCCGGTCCAGCGGCAGCCGCTGCTGGTCGTGCAGCGTCACGCACAGGGCGGCCACCAGCATCGCGGTCAGCCGCGTGTCGGGGCGCCAGAAGGTGGTGTAGTAGGGCAGGACATCCCCGCGCAGCACCACCAGCCCGAGCCACCCCCAGGCCAGCGCCGCGACCGCAGCGAGGCACCACGCCGGGTCCAGCCGCCAGCGCCGCGACACCGCCGCGACCACTGCCAGCACGGCGTACCCCTGCAGCTCCACGCACACCGACCACAGATGGCCCAGCCGCACCGGCAGCTCGCCCAGGTCCGACAGGGGATGCAGCAGCGGGTGCAGGTTGATCCCGCCTGCCAGCGCCAGTCCGGTCGCCGCCGGCGACAGCGGCCCGCCGCGCCAGAGCGTCACCATGCACGCCACCGCCGTGAACACCCACAGCGAGGGCACCACACGGGCGAAGCGCCGTGCCGCGAAGCTGCGCAGCGCCGTGTCCCGGCTGAACAGCAGCGTGCCCATCAGACAGCCCGACAGCGCGAAGAACAGCTCCACGCCGACACGCCCGAAGTTGGCGGACCAGACGGGCGCGTCCAGCCCCAGGTACGGCACGAAATGCCCGGCCAGCAAGGTCAGCACGGCCACGCCACGCCAGCCATCCAGCACCGCCAGGCGTTCGGCCGCCGCGGTGTGGTGGGCCACCAGCCGCACCTTCAGGCGTCCTTGGCGGGGCCGGACACCTTGTGGCGCATCAGCCGGCCCTTCTCGCGTTCCCAGTCGCGCTTCTTCTCGGTGTCGCGCTTGTCGTGCTCGGCCTTGCCCTTGGCCAGCGCGATCTCGGCCTTCACCCGCCCGCCCTTGTAGTGCAGGTTCAGCGGCACCAGCGTGTAGCCCTTCTGCTCGACCTTGCCGATCAGGCGCTTGATCTCGGCC
>JAAFKB010000137.1 GCA_013299055.1 Sphaerotilus sp. | reverse complement strand
CGCAGTACGTCGTGCTGATGTCGGACGTGGTGGACGCGATGGCCGCACACCCGGATGGCGTGCGTTTCTACATCGGCCACGAACTCGGCCACCTGCGCATGAAGCACCTGAACGGGCACCTGCTGCGCTGGCCGGTGCTGTGGCTGCCGCTGCTGGGCGCCGCCTATGCGCGGTCACGAGAAAGCACCTGCGACCGCCACGGACTGGCCTGCAGCGACACGCCAGACAGCGCCGTGCGGGCCCTGGCGGCGCTGTCGGCGGGTTCCGAACGCTGGAAGCATCTCGACGTGCCCGCGTATGTCGCACAGGCCGGGCAGGCCGGTGGTTTCTGGATGTCCTTCCACGAACTGACGGCCGGCTACCCCTGGCTCACCAAGCGGGCCGCCCGGGTGATGGACCCGAAGGCGCCAGAACCCAGCCGCCATGGACTGGCCTATGTGCTGGCCGCCTTTGTGCCGTATGGAGGTCGGTTTGGAGCGGGATTCGGGACGCTGATCCTGGTCTACATCTTCTTCATCGCGGTGGCCGTCGCCATGCCCGCCTACGAGAGCTACACCGGTCGCGCCCAGCTGGGCGTGACCGGCGCGCAGGGCACGCTGCAGTTCGCGCCCTCGACGGATGCCGCAACGCCTTGACCTTGAAGCCTGCCCGGCTCAGGCTGCGCCGAAGTCCACGAAGCCCTTGAGCTTGTCCTCGGTGAGCTTGCGCCGGTCCAGCCGGTAGACGCCGACGCCTTCGCGCCCCCCTTCGGCGTTGGCGTTGCCCTCGATCGTGACGAGGCGGCCGTCCGGGTACACGCGCTCCACCAGACCGGTGTGGCCCTTGCCCGCGCCGTGGTCCAGGGTGAAGAACATGCCCGGTGTCACCAGCGTCGGGTCTGCGAGGGCCTGCGCCTTGGGGATGCGGCGTACCCCGGACACCTGGGCCGCGAGCTGCCAGTGCCTCAGCACCCCGGCCGTCCTGGGCACGGGCACATCCGGTCGGCCCAGCGCATGGCAGGCCTGCACGGCACACCAGTACA
The DNA here is from genome assembly GCA_013299055.1 of Sphaerotilus sp. Lineage (GTDB taxonomy): Bacteria > Pseudomonadota > Gammaproteobacteria > Burkholderiales > Burkholderiaceae_C > Sphaerotilus. The sequence continues at coordinate 6,195 of JAAFKB010000137.1, read as the reverse complement.
GAAAAGCCTGGCACCAGGGATAGCCGCCCGGCGGGTTGCTGCCTGGGTTCGCGATGCCGGCGGTCTGGAGGTACTGGTCCACCTGCGCACCACGGTTGGCCTGTCCCGGCCATTCCCGCACGCCGATCTGCGTGGTGGCCACGGCCAGCATCTGGGCTGGCAGCCTGGCCAGCACTGGCACCGCGTCCGCGTCTGGCACGTCGGCCTCGGGCAAGCCGAACAAGGCGATCCAGGTGAAGCGGCCGACGACGCCATCCACCTTGAGTGGCACCCCGGCGGTGTCCACGTTGCGGCTCTGGAACAGGCGCACGGCCGACTGCATGGCGGCATCGAACACACCGTCCGCCAGGCCGTCGCCAATGCCGAGTGCGACCAGGGCGGACTGGATGCGCTGCACGGCGTGCGTGGCGGACTGCGCATCCGTCCGATAGAGGATGACGGGGCGACGCGCCGGCCTATGGGGTGCCCCAGATGGATCGGCAACGGTCTTGTGCCTACGCTGTGTTCCATGCCGCTGCGGTTCGGTCTGGTGCCCAGGCCAGCAGCGGCCAGGAGACCGCGATGCGACTCACGGACCCTGTGGCCACTGCGCTGTGGTCGCGTCTGCAAGCCTTCGAACTCGATCCCCCCGGTCTGACGCGCACGATCAGCGCCCGCATTGCCGAAGAAAATGGCTGGACCACCGAGTACACCCGGCGCGCTGTCGAGGAGTACCGGCGTTTCCTGTTCCTGACGCAGGTGGCGGGGCGGCCGGTGTCGCCGTCGGTGGCGGTCGATGTGGTGTGGCACACGCACCTGCTGTATTCGCGGGATTATTGGGGGCGGCTGTGCGGGGAGGTGCTCGGCGGGCCGCTGCACCACGACCCGAACCCAGGAGGCGAGCAGCAGAACGCCCGCCACGACGACCAGTACCGCGACACGCTGGACGACTACCTAGCTGCGCCACTTGGCGCCACAGGGCACGGTGGCGCCTGACAGCCCGCTGCTCCCGTTGCTGGTGGCCACTGGGGCGATCTCGTTGAAGTCGCTCTCCGCGCCCGCCAAGAGCGACGGTGCGGGATGCGGCGGCGGTGGCGGCTGTGGCGGCTGCGGTGGCGGCGGGTGAACTGTTGAAGAACGTTGGAGACCATCATGACTATGCGGAGATATTCATCTTCCATGCTGTGCGGATTCTTCCTGGCACTGCCGGCTGCCGCACAGGATATTCCGAACGTGTCGCCCAATCAGGTGGCGCCCAATCTCTCGCCTGACCGATCCATCAGTCAGGACGGGGTAGGATCGACGGTCTACAGCCGAGCCGTGAATGGCGTGGTGTGGATTGAGTGCGCCGGAAATGACAAGAAGGGTGAGGCGTTTGCAAAATTTGGTACTGGGTCAATCCTGACGGCCCATGGTGTCATCCTGACAAACCACCATGTGGTGGACGGCGCGGACCGCTGTCATGCCGCCCTGAAGCCGCAGGGATTGGCGGCATTGACCAGCAAGACCCCTCGGTACAAGCTGGCATGGCTGGCGCTCGAACCTTCCAAGGACTTGGCGCTTCTGGTCATGGAAAACGCGCCCGCCGGCCTGGTGTCGATTCCGCTGGGCAGCATGGAGGATGTCCAGGTCGGGCAGGAAGTCCACGCCATCGGGCATCCGAGAGGCCAGGCATGGACCTACACCAAAGGGGTCGTCAGCCAGATCCACATCCAGGCACAGGGTAATCCACCCTTTGTTGCCGACATTGTGCAGACACAGACACCCATCAGTACAGGAAACTCGGGAGGGCCGCTGCTGACCAGTTCCGGAAAACTGATTGCAGTCAATACCTTCGCCCGCAACGATGCCCAGAACCTGAACTACGCAGTGGCGGTCAGCGAGGTCCATCGGTTCATTGGCGACGTCATGCGCCGCCCGGACAGCAAGCCTCGCCCGTTTTCGCAGGCGGAGACTGGCACCAAGGCTGAGGCGGAGTCCGCACCCTCGACTGCAAAACCAGCGGATTGTGAGTCACCCAAGACTTTGGGTGAAGAGCGATCCAGGAAATCCGCGGCAAAAATCGTGTCAGTGGACATTGGCTGCACCGGGCGAGCCAATGCCGCCTATTTCGTCCCGGATGACCCCGACAAGGAAATGGTGCTGCATGTCAGCACGCAGTCCCCCGCGCCTGGAGGCGACCGCTATTTCGATGTCCGTTACTACGTTGACCAGCGCACGGGAAAAGTCCTGTGGTCCTGGCATGACGTGGACCGGGATGGCAAGCCGGATTACATGGGGGTCCACAAGAATGGTGAAAAAACCCCGAGTGAATTCATCCCGTTCAATGCGACGCTGGGCCGCAGAGTTTTTCAACCGTGAAGGAGCATGTGATGCGTTACCAGGAATTTCGTCTGACCCTCGGTGCTGCGCTGGTCTGTGTGTCGCTTTTCGGCGCACAGGCCGCACAGGCGCAGTCGCGCAGCTACTGCGCAGTGGAAATCGGCTCGAAAGGGGTCAAGGGGCGTGGGTTCGAGTTCGGTGTCAAGGGCGGGGATTCGTCGGTGCGGACGAATTTCAGCCGGGACATCAATACCACCATCATTGCCAGCCTCAAGGACGGTGTGCTGGCCTCGACCGCGATGGAGGAGACGGCCGAGGCGGCGGCGACCCTGATCCAGGAAATGCGCACCACGACGCCCGACTGCAAGGCGTTTGCCGTCGGCAGCAGCGGCGTGGCGCTCGCGAAGAACAAGGAGGCGCTGGCTGAAGCCGTGGGCCGGCGCATCGACATGGGCGCGCTGGATTTTGTCACGCCCGAGCAGGAGGCCGAATACGGCTTCATCTCGTCCGTGCCGAAGCGAGACTGGCCCAGCACGGTGCTGGTGGACATCGGCAGCTCCAACACCAAGATCGGCTACGTCAGCGACGGCAAGTTCCGCGCTGCGGACATCCCGTTCGGCAGCGTGTCCCTCTCGAAGAAGGCGGCGGAAGGTGGGGCGGATTTCTCCAAGGCCCTCGCGGTGGTGATGGACACCCAGGTGCGACCCGCTTTCCGGGACGCCAGCGCAAGAGCCCCTGGCATGGGCAACCGCAAGAAGGTCATCTGGATCGGCGGGGCCGCGTGGAGCACGGCGACGTTCATGCGACCAGACCAGTCGCTGCGGGCGTTTGTCCGACTCGACCGGACGGACGTGAAACGCTTCATGGGCGGCCTGAACGACCGAACCTGGTCGAACCACAAGCCGTCAGCCAAGGCGTCCGCCAAGGTGCAGGCCGCCTTCGACAAGGATGCGGCCAGGGTGCTGGACATCTTCACCCGCGACAACCTGTTGTCCGGGGTCGGCCTCTTCGATGTCTTCCTGAACGACCGGGGTGTGGAGGGCCCGGTGCATTTCGCCCGCCAAGGCCAGTGGCTCATGGGGTATGCCGCGGCCAGGTTTGCGGATGAGGTCTGGTCGGACGAGGCGCTGGAGTAGCTGGCGTGGCGGGTCTGGCGTGCATGGGGCACCCCAGATGGATCGGCAACGGTCTTGTGCCTACGCTGTGACCATGCCGCTGCGGTTCGGTCTGATGCCCAGGCCAGCAGCGGCCAGGAGACCATGATGCGACTCACCGACCCCGTGGCCATCGCGCTGTGGTCGCGCCTGCAAGCCTTCGAGCTGGACCCGCCCGGCCTGACGCGCACGGTCAGCGCCCGCATCGCCGAAGAAAACGGCTGGAATGCCGAGCACACCCGGCGTGCCGTCGAGGAGTACCGGCGCTTCCTGTTCCTGACGCAGGTGGCGGGACATCCGGTGTCGCCGTCGCCGGCCGTCGATGTGGTGTGGCACACGCACCTGCTGTACTCGCAGGACTACTGGGACCGGCTGTGCGGGCAGGTGCTCGGGCGCATCCTGCACCACCAGCCGAACCCCGGAGGCGAGCAGGACAATGCCCGCCACCACGACCAGTACCGCGACACGCTGGACGCCTACGCACGGGTGTTCGGCATGCCGGCGCCCACCGACCTCTGGCCGCGCACGCTGAGGGTCGCCACCCCGCCGCTGGACACCATGGCCGAACACCCTGGCCTGCTGACCCGGCTGCTGTCCGGGGGCTACCGGCCGAGCCTGCTGGCTTTCCTGTCCGGCGGCGACGAGCGGGTGACGGCGACGGCCTTGGCGGGGCTGCACCAGCGGGGGCTGGTGGCATTCGTGTCGGGGCGGCCGGTGCTGGGCGGCGATCCGGTGCCGAACGCGGCCACTGGGCTGACCCCCGAGGAATGGCAGGTGTGGCGGGAACTGCGGCGGCTCGCCGATGCGGGGGAGCCGGTGGTGATGCCGCTGCCCTTGACCTATCCCGATGTGGCCCGCGAAGCCGTGGACGAGGGACTGTGGCCGACGCCGCAAGCCCAGGCGCGCCAGGTGTCGGACTACCGGTTTGCCATGTGGTGGAGCTGGCCGCGCTGGGCGGCACTGGGGGTGGCGGGGGCAGTGTTCCACTACTGGAGCGGGGTGTTGGGCGCACTGTGGATGCTGATCTTGTTCGGTTTCTGCTACAGCGACTACACCAGCGTTCCCACTCGGCCCACCTCGCGCGGTCAGCGGCTGGTCGAGGAACTCGCGCGGCTGGTGCCCAGGGGCGCGTCCGTGTCGTTGGGCAGTCCGCTGCTGGGGCTGGTGGTGGCCGCGGGGGTGATCGGGGCGTCAGTGGCCGGGGATCTGGCGTCGCTCCAGTCGGCCATCGTCTCGGGCAAGAGCAGCGGTGGTGGGTGCGGCGGGGGCAGCAGTGGTGGCTCGGACGGCGGCGGGGATGGCGGTGGGGGCGGTGGGGGTGACGGCGGCGGTTGATGCCCGACGCCACGGAGTGGGTGGGCGCAGGGTATGGGGCGCCCCAGATGGATCGGTAACTGCCTTGTGCCTACGCTGTGACCATGCCGCTGTGGTTCGGCCTGATGCCCAGGCCAGCAGCGGCAGGGAAACCGCGATGCGACGCACCGACCCTGTGGTGGGCAGGCTGGAAACCCTGAGCGACCGCAACCGCATGCTCACCCGCTTGCTGACCGGTGGCTACCGTCCGAGTCTGCTGGCGTTCCTGTGCGGGGGCCATGCGCGTGTCACCGAGACGGCGCTGGCGGGCCTGCACCGGCACCGGCTGCTGCGTTTCGTGGCGGGCCAGCAGGTGCTGAGTGACCGGGCGCCGGGCGATGGCGATGGCTTGACGCGCGAGGAATGGATGGTCTGGCATGCGCTCCAGGACCCGTTCCATTCTGGCCGGCGGCCGCTGGCGCTGCACTACCCTGAGGTGGAAGAGGAAGCCATCCGCGAAGGGCTGTGGCAGCTGGGCCTGTGGCCCAGCCCGACGTGGCGTCTCATTCTGGCGTTACTGCTGTGGAAAGGGCTCACGCTGCTGCTAGTCTACCTCGGACACGTCAAGCTGGCGGTCCTGGGGCTGCCGATGACGATCCTGGTCCTGGGCCTGATCCTGCACCGGACAGGGCTGCCGAGGGGTGTCAAGTCCCGTCTCGCCAGGTTGGTGGGCAGGGTGACGCCGCACGGCCAGTGGCTGGTCCGGGAGGCCGCACGGTTGGCCCCGCCAGGTGCCACGGTGGCGCCGGACAGTCCGTTGATGACGTGGCTGGTCGCCGCAGGGGCGATCCCGTGGCAGCCGATCGTCGTGCCAAGCCGCAGTGCATGACTGGTGCGCTCCAGTCTACGCCATCTGGCGTATTTCACGAACCGACCCCGGCCGGGACACTGCGGGCATCCGATCCACCCGCACACCAGCCCCTCCCGGAGTCACCCTGTCATGAAGATCGTTTCTGCTTCCCGCCGCGCCTTCGCCCAGAAGCTCAGCGCCGTCGCCCTCGGCGTGGCCGTGACCACGCTGCCGCTGCTGGCCCACGCCGCCGACACCATCAAGGTCGGCGTGCTGCACTCGCTGTCGGGCACGATGGCCATCTCGGAAACCGTGCTCAAGGACGTGGCCCTGATGGCCATCGACGAGATCAACGCCAAGGGTGGCCTGCTCGGCAAGAAGCTGGAGCCGGTCGTCGTCGATCCGGCGTCGAACTGGCCGCTGTTCGCCGAAAAGGCCAAGCAGCTCATCGACCAGGACAAGGTCGCCGCCACCTTCGGCTGCTGGACCTCGGTGTCGCGCAAGTCGGTGCTGCCGGTGTTCGAAGAGAAGAACTCGCTGCTGTTCTACCCGGTGCAGTACGAGGGTGAAGAGCTGTCGAAGAACGTGTTCTACACG
>JAAFKB010000130.1:5149-7903 GCA_013299055.1 Sphaerotilus sp. | reverse complement strand
CGGGCATGTTCCCCTCGCCGACCACCATCACGGTGTCGCCGGTCGAGCCGCGGGTGACGGCCTGCTGCGGGATCAGGACGCCGCTGTCGGTCTGGGCCTGCGCCACGCGGACCTTCACGTACAGCCCTGGCAGCAGCGTGCCTTCCGGGTTCGGCACCTCGGCGCGCAGCGTCACCTGACCGGAGGTGGCGTCCACCGTCAGGTCGGAGAACAGCAGCTTGCCCGGATGCGGGTATTCGGTGCCGTCGTCCAGCACCAGCCGCACCTCGGCGCCCGTCCCGCCCGCCCGCTTGAACTGGCCGGACTCGAACGCCCGGCGCAGGCGCAAGGCTTCGGACGCCGGCTGCGTGAAGTTCACGTACAGGCGGTCCACCTGCTGGATCAGCGCCATCTGCGTCGCCTCGCCCTGGCCGACCAGCGCACCTTCGGTGACGAGGGCACGGCCGATGCGCCCGCCGATCGGGGCGCGCACTGCGGCGTAGTCCACGTTCAGCCTGGCGCTCTGCACGGCGGCCTTGGCGGTGGCGAGATCGGCCTGGGCCTGTTTCACCGCCGTCTGCGCGGCGACCCATTCGGTCTGGCTGATGGCCTTGGCGGCGACGAGCGGCTCGTTGCGGGTCAGCGTGGCCTGGGACTGCGCGAGGTTGGCGTCGGCCTTGACCACGGCGGCGGCGGCGCTGTCGAGGGTGTTGCGGTAGGGGGCGGCGTCGAGCTGGAACAGCGACTGGCCGGCCTTGACCTCGGCGCCTTCGGTGAACAGCCGCTGCTGCACGATGCCGGCGACGCGGGCGCGGACCTGCGCGGTGCGCCACGCCTCCAGCCGGCCGGGCAGCTCGGCGCGGATCGCCACCGACTGCGGCTGCACGGTGACCACGCCGACCTGTGGCGGTGGCGGGGCCTTGGCTGCAGCGGGTCCGGCCGGAGACGCAGCGCCAGGGCCTGAGGCGGCGGCGCTCCCGGAGGACGCTCCGCCGCCACACGCCACCAGGGACGCCGCCAAGGCCAGGGTGGCCAGTCCGGCGGTGGTGCGGCGCACCGAAGTCGAGTCGAGTTTGTGGTGCATGTCCGTGTTTTCGCAGAGGAACGCTTGAATCGGGAACGATGGTGGGCATCTTACATACACTCACGGATGTATGTTGTCTGGAGCGTAAACACAGTGGCACGACGCACGAAGGAAGACGCCGCGAGCACGCGGGAGCACCTGCTGGACACGGCCGAGGTCGTGTTCCTGCGCGAGGGCGTGGCGCGCACGTCGCTGCAGCGGATCGCGGACGCGGCGGGGCTGACGCGGGGGGCGATCTACTGGCACTTCAAGGACAAGGTGGAGGTGTTCAACGCGATGATGGAGCGGGTGCGCCTGCCCTGCGAAGCGGCGCACGACGCGCAGGAGCAAAGGCTCATGCAAGAGACGGACCCGGTCGAGGCACTGCGGGCGTTTGCGTGGGTGCCGATTGCGCGGATGCTCGACGACGAGCGCACGCGGCGGGTGTTCACCATCGCGATCCACTGCACGGAATACAGCGACGAGATGCGGCCGGCGCTGGAGCGGCATCTGGCGGCGATGGAGGATTTCCGGGGGCGCACCGAGCGGATGATCGCGGGCGGTCAGGCGCGGGGGGTGTTCGATGCGGGGGTGGATGCGCGGGCGGCGTCGATCGGGTTCATGGCGCTGGTCGATGGGCTGTTGTCGCGGGCGACGCTGGGGGCGGTCGAGGTGGGGGATGTGGAGGGGTATAGGGGGGGGATTGAGGTGTTTTTGCGGGGGTTGCGGCGTAACTTTTTCACGGATCAGCCGGAAGTGTGAAATTCTGCCAAGACTGCTGTGCTGTCGCGGCGGACAGCGGCGGGGTGGTGTTTTATGCTGCGTCGCACCTGAGCGAGTCGCCAATGCACTCGCAGGGTTTCACGGCCCATTTAGGGAGAAGTTATGCTTAACGTTGCAGACAAATATCAATACCAACCGCAACTTAGGAGTGATGCTCGCTCTAAGTTAGACAGCAAAACCGTGAGGTCTAGTTTTCGTTAAATCCTAAATTCAACTGGAGCGACTCATGAGCGAAGAAGAAGACATCAAACGAGGAATGGACGCCATAACCAGTCAGCCAGGCAGCCGAATTGCGCATGTATTCGGTCAGCTTAGGCACTTGGCACTTTCTCGCCAGCCGGCTGATGTAACACTCTACAACGGCAACCCTCACCTGGACGTCAAGATCGACGCAAATTTTATCTACGCCATGATGTATGGCGCAAGTGCCGAGAAGCTCGCAGAACTACTTTCTGCAATTGGCCTATCGAATGGCGCGACTGTAAATATTCAGAATATTTGGACCATTAACCCGATGCCAATAGACGGGTTCACTAGGCAGGAGTTGGCCGAGGTCAACCTGCAAGAAGCCGAGAATAAGATGGGGCCAAATGGCGAGACTTTGCGAAAGATGATCAGCGACACCTATCACTGCTCATCAAGAGAGGAAGAAGACCGTTTTCTCCGCCGTTTCATTGCCTCGTGAAAATTCAACCCTTCATGCCGAACGTTAAGCATCAAAAAATCCCCTCGCTCACGCGGCCACGACCACGCACGGAGAAGACATGAAATACGGAATCGACTACCAATACTTGCCCAAAGGTGCCCAACGTCCGCAAGATCATGGGGAAATCGTAGGCATCAAGGTGACCGATGACGAGGGAGTAGTTCTTCCGATTCTTCCGAATGTCGGTGACTACGTCGAAATTCACAACGCTGCAGATGGGGGC
>JAAFKB010000130.1:0-5139 GCA_013299055.1 Sphaerotilus sp. | reverse complement strand
CCAGCGATCGAGCTTCTCAGGAAAGGTGAGATCCCGGCTCTTCAGGTACACACGAGTTCCAAACGAAGTTATCTGCCAAGTAAATATCGTTGTCGAAGAGACCTCCGACGACTGGGGCAAGCTCATCAAGGAATAGCTAAGGAAATGACTTCACACCGAATCAGTCGCAGAGAAATTCTCGTCTTAGCCTCGGCAGCACTTCCTACGTGGAGTATTGCTCAATCTATCGATCCCAAGTCATTCGAAATTCAGATAAAGAACGGCGTTCGTCTTGTAAACGACTGGAAGTTCCTAAAGCAAGACAGCGATAGCCTTTGGCAAAAACAATGGCTGCTGGTCGACGACATCAAGTACGACGTCGTAAAAAGCGAATCGGCCTTGCGGCCACTTGTCGGAACGCTTCAGGTTTCGGTAGTGTCAATGTTTGGCGTAAAGCAACCTACTCGCGCAGAGGCAGAAGCCGAACACAAAATCGAGGAAGCGCCGCGTGTTCCTAGTGGGAAAAATGTCTACACGCTTGAATATGACCTAAAGTTTGAGCCAAGCGACGCCGGTTGGTCCTTCCTCGAAGGAAAGGCTCGCACCTCTCTGCTATTGATGCTCGGACTTCACGACTGGATTAATCTTTCCGCAACAGAGATGCGAGATGGAGGGGGAATGCACGGGCATATCATACGTGCGTTTGCAACCCCTGTCCCGTTGAAGAAGAAGCCACAACCTCGGGCACGGGCAACGCCAAGGCGTGATAGTTAACCCTTCAATAGAGAAAGCATGCCCTTTCATCTCAAACGTTAATAGGTACCCTCAGAATCGGTTATCCATAGTACGATAAGGCGTACTACCGCAGTATCCCCCGAGACCGGCTCATGCACACCCTCACCGCCAGCGAAGCCCGAGCCAACCTCTACCGGCTCATCGACCAGACAGCCCAGTCCCACCAGCCCATCCACATCTCCGGCAAGCGCACCAGCGCCGTGCTGCTCGCCGCCGAAGACTGGCAAGCCATCCAGGAAACGCTCTATCTGCTGTCCGTTCCCGGCATGCGCGAGTCCATCAAGGAAGCCATGACCGAACCCTTGGACGCCAGCGCCACGGAGCTTGACTGGTGAGCTGGCAGCTTGTCTTTTCCAGGCACGCGCAGAAGGATGCGCATAAGTTGGCAGCGGCTGGACTCAAGGCACAAGCACAGGCGCTTCTCGCCATCTTGGCGGTCGATCCGTTCCAGAACCCGCCCTCCTATGAAAAGCTGGTCGGCGACTTGGCCGGCGCCTGTTCGCGGCGCATCAACATCCAGCGCCACCTCGTCTATGAAGTCTTCCCGGACGAAAAAACCGTTCGGGTGCTGCGCATGTGGTCCCACTACGAATAGGCAGCCCAGCGCCGTAGAGAGTAGGATTCCCACTCAGAATTCCTACTGGAGCTAGCATGCACGTCACCGACAAGGGACAAGTCACCATCCCGAAGCACATCCGCGTGGCGGCGGGTGTCGCCCCCGGAAGCGAGGTGTCGTTCAGTCTGGAGGGCAGCAGGATCGTGATCACGCCGGTGGGCACCGGGATCAAGGAAGACCGCAGCGCAAAGCTGCGTGCAGCGGCGGCCCGCGTTCAAGGCAGCCTGAAGCCAGAGTTCCAGCAGCTCGGAGCCGATGAGATCATGGCCTTCCTCCGCGGCGAAGAGGCCGCTCCAACGCCTGCCCACCGTGACCGGCGCTGATCTCGCGCGCTACGACGGCAGTGCCGGAACGCTCGTCGATACCAACATCTGGATCGACTGCATCGACGCGAACAGTCCGCAGCACGAGTGGGCCATCGAGCAGCTTCAGACGCTCAGCGAACGCTCGCCTCTGCATGTCAACCTGATTGTCTATACCGAGCTGCTGGTTCCCGGTCCCGATGTCGATGCCCTGGACGCGCTGCTGGATGTCTATGACACGCTGCGAACCCCTCTTCCATGGGCATGCGCAGCATTGACAGCCGCGGCATTCGCGCTGTACCGCAGCAGAGGGGGGTCGAAGCAGAAGCCAATACCCGACTTCTACATCGGCGCTCACGCCGCAGTCGCGAATCTGAGCGTACTGACCCGCGACCCCGCACCGTACAGAAGCTACTTTCCACGCCTGGTTGTCGTGGCCCCGTAAAGCTGGAGAAACCTCTGCCATGACCCTCACCACCTGGCTCCTGTACGTCGCAGCCGTTCTGGTCCTCACCGTCACGCCCGGCCCCAGCGTCCTGATGTGCGTGTCCACCGCCGTCAACCTCGGCACCCGCAAGGCACTGATCGCATCGCTGGGCAGCACGACGGCGATCGTCGGCATCATGGCCCTGTCGGCGCTGGGATTGGGCACGGCGCTGGCCGCGTCTGAAACGCTCTTCTCCGTGCTCAAGTGGCTGGGGGCGGGTTATCTCGCCTACCTCGGCATCACGTCACTCTGTTCGTCCGCCTCGGAGATCGCCGTCTCCGGCAGTGTCGAGTCGTCCACGAACGGGCGCCTGTTTGCGCAAGGTTTCCTGGTCGGCGCGAGCAACCCCAAAGCCCTGCTCTTCTTCGGTGCGCTGTTTCCGCAATTCATCGTCCCGAGCGCTCCGCAGGCGCCTCAATTCCTGGTGCTGGGCGTCACGTTCATTTTCTTCGAGCTGTCGTGGCTGACCCTCTACGCGCTCTCGGCATCCAGAGCCAAGCAGTGGCTCCAGCAGCCGCGCAGAGCCAAGCAGTTCAACCGGGCAACCGGCGTCGTGTTTCTCGTTGCCGCAGGCTTGCTGGCGAGCAGCAAGCGGGCCAGTGCCGCGTAGCGCGTGTCATTGACTCGCCACCCACCATGCGTAATTGACAAAAGTTCGCACTTTTGCCAACATGAACGCGTGTGATATTTGATCGAATATTTTCATCCGAAAGTCCTTGCTGATATCGAATCTTGGCCGGTAGATATCGTTGCTGATGACGCGCGAATCGCAGAGTGACTAGCGGAGTTGGCTCGCAAGCGGATGAAGTATTTATCCCATGGCTGATTGGAAATTCGAACCCGTAGCGCACGATGGCCCTTTCATTCGCGAGGACTCAGATGCACATCGATCTCGACGCACCAATTGAGCCTGGAAGATCCGCTGCAGGCTTCAAAATTGGCAGCCTCTTTCAAGAATATGCTGCTGACTTTGCCGAGGCAAAAGTCGTTCGCTACCACGCTGGATTCAATCTCGTGCGGGAAATCAGACAGAACACCGGCCTTCTGGCTTGCATGTATGTTTGGATCGGGTACACGGGAGCGTATGGCGAAGCGAAAATCGGCGCGCCGCTGGCAACAGTTTCTCGGATGGAACCGCTCGCATACGATAGCGGCGATGACATGTACTACCGCGTTGACGTGAACGGTGACGATATTGCGGGTCTGGCGATCATTGCAATGGAAGTCGAGCCTGCAGAGCATTCGACCACACCTATCCATGGATTCTGCGTGCATGATTGGTCTTTGTTTGCACGCGCGGCATGAGTCTTAGGTAATTGCCGTCAATTAATTTACCAGAAATGCTCTTCGTGTAAGTCCTGTGTATGCGTATATTGATTAACCAAGCTGATTGAGGGTTGAATAGTGTCAGAAAGAAAGGGTTGGATAGATTGGGCGAGGGCAATAGGGATTTGGCTTGTGGTCTTTGGGCATCTGCCAGGCGGCAACGTGGCAGTCACGAATGTGATATATGCATTCCACATGCCTCTTTTCTTCTTCTTGTCCGGGTTCTTGCTGAAGCCAAAATCAGTTCTGGAAACTGTCAGGTTTGGTGTTTCGCGCCTGCTTGTACCCTATGCAATCTTCTACCTGATCACTTGGGTATGGTGGTTCTTTGTGGGATTCATGCGGCACCCGGAGATATACGATCACAGTAATTTTTTCCAGGAAGCATTTGTCAGACCATTTTTTGGAATGCTGCTTGGTGTGGGCTATCACACCGACCTTTCGACCATGATCAATATCCCGCTCTGGTTCTTGGTTGGAGTTTTTGAAACCAGCATTATATTTTCCATATTGTGCAGCCTTAAGAGCGGCGCACTTGCCGCTGCATCAGTGCTGTTCTTGGCGGTCGGGCAGTATTTCCAATCACGAACTGGAGCAGATCTGCTATGGTCTGTTGACAGTTCCATCATGGCCTTGCCCTTCTATGCAACCGGATATTATTGTTCCCGCGCAAAGTCGTTGCATGGCGTTGCAAAGGTCTTCAACGCCCGAAGTGGATCACTTGCCTTCATGGCAATGCTTGGGTTTCTGTTGGCCACGGTGGCGGTTGCGACGACAAACGGAAGAGTGGACATCAATGGTGTGGTCTACGGAAATTCGCCTATTCTTTTCTATGCAGGTGGCATTTCTGGAATTTTGGCAGTAATCTGCCTGGCGACAGTGCTGTCCAGAATTGTAGAACCCGAGTCGATCATTCAAGTATCTCGTGGCACCATTGTCATTCTGGGATTGCATGCTGCAGTGACCGGGCTCTTTTTGTCAATAATGAATGCCTTCAGCCTGCACTACAACCTGGTGATTTCCGCGACTATTTCGTGTCTTGTACTGATGACTTGTTTGCCACTGATACACTTTGTCGAGATGAAACTGCCGATTCTGAACGGCCGCCGAACATCCAGTTCAACCTGATCTTGTCGGCGCGTCACGCAGAATTACTGGGCTACAAGGGCCGGCGCCGAAATGCCCGCCCCACCAGCTCCATCCCATCGTCCACATAGCTGAACACCACCGGAATCACCAGCAGGCTCAGGAACGTGGACGTGATCAACCCCCCGATCACCACGATCGCCATCGGCGCCCGGAAACTCGGATCGACCCCCAGCCCGAGCGCGATCGGCATCATCCCCGCGCCCATCGCGATCGTCGTCATCACGATCGGCCGCGCCCGCTTGCGGCAGGCGTCGAGCACGGCGTCCCAGCGGTTCAGCCCGTGGTCGCGCCGCGCCAGCACGACGTAATCGACCAGCAGGATCGAGTTCTTCGTCGCGATGCCCATCAGCATGATCAGGCCGATCATCGACGGCATCGACAGCGCCGTGTGCGTGGCGAACAGCGCCAGGAACGCGCCCGGAATCGACAGGACCAGCGCCGCCAGGATCGTCACCGGCTGGATGAAGTCCTTGAACAGCAGCACC
>JAAFKB010000013.1 GCA_013299055.1 Sphaerotilus sp. | reverse complement strand
CCGTTCATCACGCTGAGCACGATGATCAGCGCCGCCACGCCGAGCGCGATGCCCAGCATGGACACGCCGCTGATGAAGGAGATGAAGCCGTTGCGTCGTCCTGCGCGTCCTGCGCGGGTGTAACGCCAGCCGATGCGTACTTCGTAGGGCCAGTTCATGGGCGGCGATGCTACCCGAGCCCGGCAAAGAAGCGTTTCAGTGCCGGTGGATGAACTGCCAGAGATCGCTGTTGACCAGCTGTGTCGCGGGCAACGGCACTTCCTGCTTGCCTGGACCCGGATCGACCGGTGCGGTGGCAGCGCGCTGCGTCAGGCGCTGTCCGAGGGCCACCATCGGTGCTTCGATCAGGTGGTAGGCGACGACCGCCGCCAGCGTCGTCAGTCCCAGGTAGGCCAGCAGCCCCAGCCCCAGCGACTGCATCCCCCAGCGGTGGAACAGCAGCCACAGCACCGGCACATGCAGCAGGTACAGCCCATAGGAGTAGCGGGCGATCCACTGCGTCAGCGCGTTCAGGCGTGGGCGGCGGCTGTCCTCGAAGCCGAGGATGCCCAGCATCAGCGCCACGGCGAGCGCCCAGCCCAGCCCCGGCGAAGGCTTCTCGGCCCCCACATGCAGCCCCGCGTAGCCCAGGAACAGCACGGCCAGCCAGCCGATCCAGCCGCCGCTGCCCCAGCGCGGCGCCCACCCCCGCTGGCGCAGCGCAAAGGCCAGCACGCCGCAGAGGAAACACGGCAGGTAGGCGGCCATGTTGAGCCGTCCGCCCGTGAACTCGCCCAGCACGACCGCCCCCAGCACCGCCGCACCCAGCAGCCCGACCAGCCACTGCGGCCCCTGCGCCCAGCGCGCCAGCAGGTACAGCGCCGGCAGCACCGCGTACATCTGCACCTCGTAGGGCAGGCTCCACAGCGGCCCGAGCACGCTGCGGCCGGTCACGAGGTTCTGCACCAGCCACTGGTTGGCCAGCACCACCTGCGGCGTCAGCGGCGGGTTGTCGCGCCAGGTCATGGCGGGCAGGTCCAGCACGATCACCGCCGTGATCACCAGCACCGCCAGCGGGTAGATGCGCAGGACGCGGCGCAGGTAGAACCGCAGCACCGTGCCGCGCCCGAGCCGCCCGCCACCCGCCAGCCGGTGCAGCGACTCCATCAGCACCAGGCTGGTGTGGACGAAGAAGGCGATCACCCCCGCCTGGCCGATGTGCGCGGTCAGCGCCAGCAGCGCGGCGGGCACCGGCAGACCGCAGTAGCGCCAGGTCGGCACCAGGTGGTCGACCAGCACGGCCAGCACGGCGACGCTGCGCAGCAGATCGAGATTGGCCTGTGGTCCGTGGAGATCTGGAGGCATGGCGGGTGGCATGGGAGCGCGTCTCCTGTAAATGAAAAAATCTTACGCAGCACCACCCATCTCGCCTACCAGCGCACCGGGGGGCCACGCCGGTACCGGCCCGCGGAGCGCAAACTTTTTCCGCGCCGATCCAGGGGGTGGCGAGTGCGGGTCGGATAATCCGCGCGCCATGTCCGCCCACGCCCCTGCACCCCACCGCGATCACCTGCTGATCGCCCACGCCAGCGCCGCCTCGGCGGCCGGACTCGCCGCCCTGAACGTGCTGCGCTTGCCGAACCTGGATGCCCTGCTCGGCCAGCTCGCACCGCAGACCGACGCGACACCCCGCCCCGACGACGACGAATACACCCTGAGCGCCCCGCACGAGCGTGTCCTGGCCGAAGCCCATGGCTGGCAGGGCGCCGACGGCCGCTGGCCCTGGGCGGCGGCGGCAGCGGCCGATGATGGGCTGCGCGCAGACGGCGACACCAGCGGCGACCCGTGGGGCCTGATCACGCCGGTCCACTGGCACGTCGGCAGCGACCAGATCGCGCTGGTCGATCCGGCCGCGCTCGCCTTGACCGAGGCAGAGTCGCGCACGCTGTTCGACCTCCTGAAACCCTCGTTCGATGCAGAAGGCTGGTCGCTGCAGTGGGGCGCGCCGCTGCGCTGGTACGTGCGCCATCCCGCACTGGCCGATTTGCCGACCGCCTCGCTCGACCGCGCCATCGGCCGCAACCTGGACCTGTGGCTCAGCGACGCGCCGCAGACGCGCAAGCTGCGGCGCCTGCAGGTCGAAGCGCAGATGCTGTGGCACGAACACGATCTCAACGAAGCGCGGGAAGCCGCCCGGCAGCTCACGGTGAACTCGTTCTGGCTCAGTGGCTGTGGTGCTGCGCAGCCGCGCCGACCGCTGAAGGACACCACGGTGGCCCTGCGCCTGCGGGCGCCGCTGCTGGCCAACGAATGGTCGGACTGGGTAGCGCAGTGGCACGCACTGGACGCCGGGCCGATCGCCGCGCTGTGCCGGCGGGTCGAAGCGGGTGGGTCGGTCACGCTGACGCTGTGCGGCGAGCGGGTCGCGCAGACGTGGACCACGCGCCCGCGTGGCTGGTTCAGCCGCCTGCTGGGTCGCTCCCGGTCGGTGCATGCCGTCGCGGTCCTGCAATCCCTGTGAGCCGACCATGAGCACTCCCCAGATCGACATCCGCGACGTGCCTCCCCGGGCCGCCTGGACCCTGGAGCAGGCGGGCGTCCACCCGCTGCTCGCCCGCCTCTACGCCGCCCGTGGCGTGCGCAGCGTCGACGAACTGGACGACGGCCTGCCCCGGCTGCTGCCCCCGTCGGCAATGGCGGGCACGGACGCCGCCGCTCGCCTGCTGGCCGACACGCTCGACGCGGGCGGCCACATCGTCGTCGTCGCCGACTACGACTGCGACGGGGCGACGGCGTGTGCGGTGGCGCTGCGCGGCCTGGCGATGCTGGGCGCGCAGCCGAACACGCTGCACTACGTCGTGCCCGACCGCGCCATCCACGGCTACGGGCTGACGCCCACCATCGTCGATCTGGCGCTGGAACACCGCCCCGCCCTGCTCGTCACGGTGGACAACGGCATCGCGGGCCATGCCGGCGTGGACCGGGCCCACGAACTGGGCATCCAGGTGCTGGTGACGGACCACCACCTGCCGGCGGTGGACGGACACGGCGAGCCGACGCTGCCCGACGCCGACGTGATCGTCAACCCGAACCAGCCGGCCTGCACCTTCGAGAGCAAGGCGATCGCCGGGGTCGGGGTGATGTTCTACGTGCTGCTCGCCTTGCGGGCGGAGCTGCGCCAGCGCGGGCGCTTCGATGCTGCACACCAGCCGCGGCTGGATGCGCTGCTCGATCTGGTCGCCCTTGGCACGGTCGCCGACGTGGTCAAGCTCGACGCGAACAACCGCCGCCTCGTGGCGCAAGGGCTCAAGCGCATCCGCATGGGTCGCATGCAGACCGGCGTGGCCGCGCTGTTCGCCGCCGCCGGGCGTGATCCGCAGCGGGCCAGCGCCACCGACTTCGGCTTTTCGCTCGGCCCGCGCCTGAACGCGGCCGGGCGGCTGGCCGACATGACGATCGGCATCACCTGCCTGCTCACCGACGACCCGACGCAGGCCGCCGAACTCGCCCGCCTGCTCGACAGCATCAACCGCGAGCGGCGCGAGGTCGAGGCCGGGATGCGCGAGCAGGCCGAGGTGCTGCTGGAGTCGCTGATGCCCAAGGGCGAGCCGCCGGCTGCGGTCGTGCTGTTCGATCCCGAGTTCCACGAGGGCGTGGTCGGCATCGTCGCGGGGCGCCTGAAGGACCGGCTGCATCGGCCGACCTTCGTGTTCGCGGCGGGCGCGGACGGGCTGCTGAAAGGCTCGGGGCGGTCGATCCCCGGTTTTCATCTGCGCGATGCGCTCGACCTGGTGACCAAGCGCCATCCGGGGCTGCTGCGGCGCTTCGGCGGGCACTCGATGGCGGCGGGCTGCACCATCGACGCCGACGACTTCGGCACCTTCGCCGAGGCGCTCAGGGCGGTCGCCGAGGAAGGGCTGGACGCCGCGACGCTCGACCACCGGCTGGCGACGGACGGGCCGCTCGATCCGCGCTGGTTCGACGCCGCCACGGTCGGGCTGCTCGACCAGCAGGTGTGGGGCCAGGCGTTCGAGGCGCCGCTGTTCGCCGACGAGGTGGAGGTGCTGCGCCAGCGGCTGGTGGGCGAGAAGCACCTGAAGCTCAGCGTGCGGCTGCACGGGCAAGTGCGCGACGCGATCTGGTTCGGGCAGACCGAGCCGGTGGGCGAGCGGGTGCGGCTGGCGTATCGGCTGGCGCTGGACACGTGGCAGGGGCAGGCGCGGGTGCAGATGGTGGTCGCGGCGGTGGGGTGAAGCGGTGTTGTGGGTCAGCCTGCGCCCGCTGGCGCCACCTGCCGCAGCTTGATCGCCGCCACCGACGTGCGCAGCGAAGCCGCCTGGGTGGCCAGCGCATCGGCCGACACCGACGACTGCTCCACCATGTCGGCGTTCTGGCGGGTCAGCACATCGAGTTCCTGCACGCGCAGGCTGACCTGCTCCAGCGCGGACTTCTGCGCGTGGCTGGCGTCGGTGATGCCACCGAGACGCACCGACACATCGTCCACGCCCCGGATCACCGAGGTCAGCCGCTCGCCCGCGTCCTCGATGGCACGCAGGGAACAGTCGGTCTGGTCCGTCGTGGACTCGATCAGGCCACGGACTTCGGCCGCCGCATCGCCGCAGCGGTTGGCCAATTGACGGATCTCGCCGGCCACGACGGAGAACCCCTTGCCCGCCTCGCCCGCCCGTGCCGCCTCGATCGAGGCGTTGATGGCCAGCAGGTTGGTCTGGAAGGCGATGTCGTCGATCACGGCGTTGACCTCGGCGACCCGGCCGACGCTGCGCTCCAGGGCCTGCATCAGCTGGATGGACGCTGCCATCGCGGCGCTGCCCACCGCAGCGTCCTCGCGCAGCCGCACGGTGAGCTGCTGCAGCGCATCCGATGCAGCGGTGTTGTGCCCCACCGCCTGGCTGAGCTGCTGCACGGTCAGCAGGGTCTGGCGCAGGCCGGTGGCCTGGGCCTCGGTGCGCTGGGCCAGGGCATGGCCATCCCCCGCCACAGAAGACCCCGCCTGGTCCACACCGACCGCGCTGCCCCGGATCTCGCCCACCAGCGACGACAGGCGCACGCTCATGCGTTCAAGGTCCACGCCCAGTGCAGCCAGTTCATCACGCCCCTCGATGTGCACCTGCACCGACAGATCCCCCCGCGTCACCGCCACCAGGCTGCGCATGACCTGCCGCAGTGAGCCCAGGAAACTGCCATAGAAGCTCCACCCGAGGTAGAGCATCCCGCTCAAGCCCAGCCCCACGGCCAGACCCTGTGCCAGCTGCTGCCGCTGGAGCTGCTGCACGCGACGTTCGAGGTGCAGATCGAGCTGTGTCCAGATTTCCTGGTCGAGGGTGCGCAGCACCTGCAAGGCTTCCAGACCAGCGGCGTGGTAGGGCGCAGCCTCGGCACTGACCGCCTCCGGTTCGAACGCGTGGCGGACCAGCGCCAGCAGGCGTCCAGTCGCCTCCGAGGCCGGGCGCACGCTGTCCGAAATCTCCGTGCCGGTACGGGCCAGCGCATGCATCTGCAGCACCACCTCCTCGGCCGACCGCTGGGCCTCATCGGCCAGGGTGAGCATCATGGTGCGCTCGCGCACCGAAGCATCCCGCAGCAGCAGCTCGCCGCCTCGGGCCTCCAGCAGGGCAATCGTCTCCATCCAGGGCAGCATGCGCTCGACACCCAGGTCCATCATGAAATAGGTGTCAGCCCGCGGATCGAACAGCAGCTGCGACCGCTCACCGATCAACTTGAGCAGTCGCCGCCCCCGCTCGATCAGGAGACCATGTTCGGCCATGGCTTCGGTACGCCGCTCGGGCAACTGGCCCTGCGCCACGGCCAGCAGGCGCGCCCGCTCGGCAGGCCAGAGATCATCCATGCGGAAGGTCGTGGTGCGCGCCAGGATCTCGTCCGTGCGCACCACCGCCTGGTGCAGCCGCGCCCGCACTTCATCCCGCCGCGGCACGAGTGCGGACACCCCAGCGGCCACCTGGTTGGAGAGACTGCGGTGCAGCTGGAGCAGCACGACCAGCTCGGTGGTCTGCTGCGCCAGTACCACGCCTTCCCGTTCGGCACGCACCACGGCGATGTCGGACCGGGCCTGCTGCATGGACTGCCCCAGCAGCAGGAACAGCGGCAGCACCAGCATGGTCGCCAGCAATCCGAGCTTGGCCGGCAGCCGCATGCCACGCATGAGACGCAACCCTGGCCGCAGGAGCATGGACAGGGCCCGGCGTGGCAGGGTCTTGTGCTTGGCGGGGCTCATCGTGTCGCCTCCCGCGGGCTGGCCTGGTCCAGCGACAGGCGCAGCATGCGTCCTTCCTGGCGCAGCGCATCGCAGGCCTCGGTCAGGTCCTGCAGGAGCCGGTCCTCGGCTTCCACCCGCGGCAGCACCTCGCGCGCGATCTCGCGCACCCGCCTGGATTGCTGGTGGCTGGTGCGCACGCGCTGCAGCAGATCCTCCATGGTGTGCCCCAGTGCGTCGTAGCCTTGGGCGGTGCGTTGCACGGCACGTTCCACACGGTCACTCATCTGGCGGCCCTCGTCGATTTCCGCCACCGACTGCCGGACGATGCCGCGGATCGTGTGCGCTGCATCTTCGCTGCGCTGGGCCAGGGCACGGACCTCCTGGGCCACGACAGCGAAACCGCGACCGGCAGCACCCGCCCGCGCCGCCTCGACCGACGCGTTCAGGGACAGCAACTTGGTCTGGAAGGCCACCGTCTCGACCAGGCCGATGACCTGGGTGATCTCGCGGCTGCGCGCCTGCAGCTCGGCCATGCGCTCGCCCAGACCCGACATCACCTCGCGGCTGCTCCGCACATCCACGAGCAGTCCACGCACCTGCTCGGCGGCATCCTCTGCCTTGGCCGTGCAGACTCCGAGGGAGGCATCGCACGCACGCACGAGCTGGGTGCCTTCTTCCAGCCCGGGACGGACGCCATGGTGGCTGTCCTGCAAGGCGGTCTGGCGCTCGGCGAGGTGGACGGATCGGCGGTTCACGGCGTCGATGCCCCGGTCCAGGGTGTCGAAGATGCGTCCCATCTGGCCGGTGGAGCGACCCAGGATGTTGAGCGCATGCCCGATCTCGTCCTGACCCCAGCCTTTCGGGCGGGTGGAGAGATTGCCACGGCCGATGTCATCCAGGTGCTGGCACAGCGTGGCCAGACCGCCTGCCAGCACGCGGTGCAGACACACCATCAGGTACAGCCCCAGCACGGTCAACAGCGCGAACACGCTGGCCCGTGTCACCAGCCGGTCGGTGTGCGCCCGGTGGTCGGCCTGCACCCGCGCGTCCATGGCGGCCAGGGCCAGGGTCTGCAGCTGCGCACTCGCCTCGACCGCCTCGGCCACCTGGAGAGCGAAGGTGGCCACGTCGATCTCGCTGCGCATGGCCAGTTCGCTGGCCGGCGCCACCGCAGCGGTGCGCAGGATCTGGTCGGTGGTGCGCAGCAGCCGCTGCACCTGGCCGAGCAGCCGCTCGGCTTCGACCGGATCGACCATCTGCTCGCTGCGCACCAGGTCGAACAAGGGCTGGGCCTGCTCGATCAACAGGCTGGACTTGACCACCAGCACCCCCAGATCGCGCAGCAGCAGCGCACTGGCATTGCCGCCATAGACCCGCTGGCCGATGCGCCCGATGCGCCCCAAGTGGGCCATGACCTGGAACTGCGGGTCGGCGAGTCCGGCGCGCAGCGTCCGCACCCCCGCGACCTCGCCATCCAGCGTCAGCGCCCGGTCGATGGACAGCACGGCGCGCAGGGCCTGCAAGTCGCGCTCGTAGGCCAGGACCGCCGACCAGCGGGGCGGCGGGGCGCCCGGCAATTCGGCCGGCGAGTCATCGTCCAGGCGGGCCAGCATGCTGTCACGGCTGCTGGTGAGCTTGCTCAGCATGCGCACCACGGTCTCGGACGCCGTGGCCTTGCCAGCATCCTGCAGCAGCCGCTCGCGCAGGACGGCAAAGCGTTCGGCTTCCTGGGCACGCAGGGTCTGCAGACCCTCGGCTGGCAACCGCTGCTCGCGCCGCAGCTGCTGCTGGAACAGCCCATGGAGGGTGAGATTGAGTTCCATCAGCGCCCGGTATTGGACAAAGCCGACCATGGCGCCCTGGTGGCTGGCGTGCCGCTCGCGCCACAGCTCCAGCGCATCGTGCAGCAAGAGCCCGCCAGGCAACATCAGCACCAGCGCCACCATGGCGGTCTTGCGCGACATGCGCAGGTTGCGCAGCAGGCCGATCCCCAGGGACCAGACCCCATGGTGCCCCCACAGACTGCGCTGCAGCAGGCCCGCGATCTCGCGCTGCCGCTGCCATGCCCGCCAGGCGGCCTGCGGCAGCCGGCTCTCCACGCCCCTGGCGGAAGCGGTCAGTTCGTCTGCAGGCATCCGGTTCCTCTCTTGCAACGTCCCCATGCAGCGCTGGGGTAGGCGTGTTCGGTCTTCATACCTGGCGGGATCATAGGGAGCGCCCCTGCGCACGAGGGCTGAAGAAGGTGCGCCAACACCGCCTTATCTGCGCCTGACCGCCAGGGGATTTCCTGACACTCGACGCCGACGCCCGCCTGTACGACGGCCATCCTGGAGTTCCCCGCATGCCCCCCGATCCTGCACCACACCCCCACCAGACCAGCGTGGCCATGCCCGCAGCCATGGCCGCCACCATGACGGCGACGCTGGGTGCGCTCGCGATGCACCTGGGCGGTTGGGCGGCTGCCGCCTTGGTGATCGGCATCCTTGGGCTGATGGGGGTCTGGGTGGCCGGCCAGGAGCGCAGTGCCAAGGCCGACGACCACGGACGGCCCCACCGCGAACACGGCGTGGCAGCACTGGCAGAGCCGCTCCTGGCCCGCTGGCAGCACCAGCTCGGCGACACCCAGCGCAGCAGCCACCGACAGCGCCGCGTGCTGGAGCAGCACCTCGTGCAGATCACGCAGGAACTCGACACCACGCTGCACCTGCACGCCCATGCCGCCGCCCCCGCACCGCCGACGAGCGATCTGATGGAGCACCACCGCCACCTGCTCGACGATCTGCTCCGGCACAGCCGCTCTACCGCCCGCCTGCGCCAGGACACCGTCCTGGCCGCCCGCGCCATGGCCGACGCGCTGGCGGCGCTGGATGTGCTGGCCCGCGAGGTACAGACCATCAGCCGCGCGACCCACTTGCTCGCGCTCAACGCGTCAGTCGAGGCCACCCGCGCCGGCGAGCGTGGCGGGGGATTTGCGGTGGTGGCCCAGGAAGTGCGACAGCTGGCGGCCCAGTCGCGACTGGCCGGCACCCGCATCGCCCGCCAGATCGACCAGATGCAGGCCCCGCTGCACGCCGTGCTCGAACGGGTCGGGCGCGACGAGAGCGATCCGGCCGCCAGCGAGACCGACATCGCCCACCAGACCGAAGAACAGGCGCGGCGCGTGGTGCGGGCCGTGGCGGACGAGGCTGGCGAGGTCCGGCGCGAGGCGCGCGAGCTGTACGAGCAGTGCCAGCGGCTGCAGCACCGGGTGGGCATCCTGCAGACCGACGTACAGGCCCTGGGGGCGGCAGCACCCCAGGTCGAGACGCTGCAACAGGACATGCAGCGCCTGCGCCACTGGCTGCTCGGCGCCGAAGATGCGCAGGCCACGTCGGCTGCCGACTGGACCCGGCGACTGGACACCGAACTGGAGCACCTCGATCCCGGCAGCCCGGCACGCCAGGGCTGAACCACATCCGAACGAACGGCCATGCTCTCCCGACACTCCTTCCAGGCCGTGGCGGCGATGTTCCACGAGGTCTCCGGCATCCAGCTCTCGCAGAACAAGCAGGCACTGGTGGCGGGCCGCCTGCAAAAGCTCGCCCAGGCCCATGGGCTGCACGATGTCGAGGCCTATGTCACGCAGCTCCTGCAAGAGCACGATCCACAGGAGCTGGTCAAGGTCATCGACAGGCTCACCACCAACGAAACCTGCTTCTTCCGCGAGCCCCAGCATTTCGACCATCTGCGCCGCATGCTGACCGAACGATGCCACAGCACCTCGGCGGGAGACTTCCGTGTCTGGAGCGCCGCGAGTTCCTCGGGCGAGGAGGCCTACAGCATCGCCATGGTGCTGGGCCATCACTTCGGCCTCACCGGCTGGCAGGTGATCGGCACCGACCTGTCCACGGCCATGGTCCAGGCCGCACGCCAGGGTCGCTATCCCCTGGAGCGGGCACGCCTGACCCCCATGCCGCTGCTCAGACGCTGGTGTCTGAAAGGCCAGGGTGACCACCTCGGCCACCTGATGGTGATGCCGACGCTGCGCCGCAGGGTGCATTTCGAATGTGCCAACCTGACCCGCACGCTGCCGGAGATCGGCCAGTTCGACGTGATCTTCCTGCGCAATGTGCTCATCTACTTCGACAGCGCGGGCAAGGCCGACATCGTCCGCCGCGTGCTGACCCGGCTGAAACCGGCCGGGCTGCTGTTCACTGGCCATGCCGAGTCGATCACCAACCTCGGTCTGCCCGTGGTCAGCGTGGCACCGGCAGTCCATCGGCATGCCCAAGCAAAAAAGTAACAATTAGAAACTTAAACATAGAATGCGTGACCATGTCGCGCATCTTCTCTCTCCGAGCACTGCGGCGGCCTCTCTGGCTGCTCACCTTCTGGGCCTGGCCAGCCGCCGTGATCGCCCAGACCACCGCACCCTGCCCTGCGCGCCAGGCCATCCCGCCGACACAATTGGCCGATCTCCTCACCGAGGTGCTGTGTGCCGACGCCCGCACCCAGCTGGCGTGGCAGCAGATCCAGCTGCAGTCGGCGCGCCTGGACGGCCAGCGCGCCACGCGGCTGCCGGAGCTGGGCCTGCGGCTGGACAGTGCGCGCGAGGCCGGCGCGCTGGCCGCCAGCAGCGGGCGCAGCCACACCGCCAGTCTGGAGCTGGGCTGGCTGCTGCTGGACGGTGGCCGGCGGGAAGCGGCCACCCGCGCGGCCGGCATGGCCGTCAGCGAGGCCATGGCGCAGCGGGACAGCGTCCTGCAGACCGTGCTGCTCGACACCGCGCAGGCGTACCACGCGGTGCTTGATGCCCAGCGGACGGTGCAGGTGCGCCAGGCGCTGCGCGACAGTCTCGCGCCGCTGCAGGCCACCGTGCAGCAGCGCCACCGCGCCGGCCAGGCCGACCACACCGACCTGCTCACCCTGCGCCAGGCGCACACCCGCAACCAGATCGTGCTGCGCGATGCCACGCTCGCGCTGGCCGTGGCCCGTGCCCGCTTGTCGACCCTGACCGGCCGACCGCCCGACCACCCCTGGCCTACGCTCGCGGGCGACACCCCTGCGGCAGCCCCCGACACCGCGGCCCTCGCCGCCAGCGGGCGCCTGGAACGCGGCCTGGCCCAGGCCCTGGCGCAACACCCCGAGCTGGCCGCCGCCCAGGCGCGGGTCGGGGCCAGCCGCGCCGCGCTCGACCAGGCCGAGCGCGCCGGCCGCCCCAGCCTCGGCCTGAGCCAGTCGATCGGCCGCGGCCGGCGCACCGGCGACAGCGCCGACGGCAGCCCCACCACCGGTTCGGCCCGCCAGACCACGCTCGCGCTGAGCTGGCCCTTGTTCGACGGTGGCGTGCGCCAGTCCCAGCAGCAAGCCGCCCGCATCGAACTCGACAGCGCCCGCACCAGCCTGGACGACCAGCACCAGCGCCTGGGCCTGGCCGCATGGGAGGCGTATCTGGAGTGGCGCACCGCCACCGCCGTGCAGGAAGAACACCAGGAACTGACCCGCATCGCCCGCGGGCTGCTGTTCGCCGAAAACGCCCGCTACCAGAGCGGTGGCGACGACGCGGGCTTGTCGGACCTGCTCACCGCCCGCCAGGACTGGACCGACGCCCTGGTCGAGCAGCAGCAAGCGCACTCGCGCCAGCGGCTGTCCGCATGGCGCCTGGTCGCCAGCCTCGGGCAACTCGATCTCGGCCGAGGAACACGGGGCAGCGTTCTGCCGACCGTGCCCGCCGAGGTGGCAGCGCCACCAGTCCACCCGCGGCCGTCGCGGGGGTGTCAGCCCGGCGTGGCGGTGCCAGGCGAGGCGTGGTGCGTGCCGCGCTGAGCGGGACCGTCGGCGTCGGTGGTGCGGTATTGACCTGCGCAGATCACTTACATAAGGTTACAAACAGGCGCATTTCTGATACTGCCAGCCAATCCCGATGACCCCAGACAGGAAGGAACCGACATGGCAGACCTCAACGACCGCACGATCTTCCAGCGCCGCGAATCGGCCGCCCGCGGCTATTGCCGCCGCTTCGACACCGTCTTCACCACGGCCAAGGGCAGCGTGATGCGCGACGAGACCGGGCGCGAGTACCTCGATTTCCTGGCGGGTTGCGCCGCCCTGAACTACGGCCACAACGAGCCGACGATGCGCGAGGCCCTGCTGCGGCACATCGGCGCGGACGGCCTGGCGATGGGGCTGGACCTGCACTCCACCGCCAAGCGCGCCTTCCTCGACACCTTCGAGATGGCGATCCTGAAGCCCCGCCAGCTGCCGCACCGCGTCCAGTTCACCGGCCCGACCGGCACCAACGCGGTCGAGGCGGCGATGAAGCTGGCCCGCAAGGTCACCGGCCGGCACAACATCATCGCCTTCACCAACGGCTACCACGGCGTGACGATGGGCGCGCTAGCCGCCACCGGCAGCGCCTACAACCGCATGCAGATGCCGCTGTCGGGCGTGACGCGGATGCCGTTCGATGGCTACCAGGGCCCGGGCATCGACACCGCCGCCCTGCTCGCCCGGATGCTGGACGACCCGTCGAGCGGCGTCGATGCCCCGGCGGCGATCCTGCTGGAGACGGTGCAGGGCGAGGGGGGCCTCAACGCCGCGTCGATCGGCTGGGTGCAGCGCATCGCCAGCCTCGCCCGCCAGCACGGCGCGCTGCTGATCGTGGACGACGTGCAGGCCGGCTGTGGCCGCACCGGCAGCTTCTTCAGCTTCGAGCCGATGGGCATCGTGCCGGACCTGGTGGCGATGTCGAAGTCGCTCTCCGGCTTCGGGCTGCCGATGGCGGTGGTGCTGGTGCATCCCGACCACGACCAATGGCGGCCCGCCGAGCACAACGGCACCTTCCGGGGCAACACCCACGCCTTCGTCACCGCCACCGCCGCGCTGCAGACCTTCTGGCAGACCCCCGGCTTCGAGGCTGACATCGCCAGCCGCGCCGCGCTGGTGCAGGTCCACCTGGAGCGCATGGCCCGCGAGGTGCCCGGCTCGACGCTCAAGGGGCGCGGGATGATGCAGGGGCTGGATGTGGTCAGCGGCGAGCTGGCGGGGCAGGTGTGCAGCCTGGCGTTCGAGCGCGGGCTGGTGATCGAGACCTCCGGAGCACGGGACCAGGTGCTGAAGGTGCTGGCGCCGCTGAACACGCCGCTGCCGCAACTGGAGCAGGGGCTGGCGATCCTGCAGGGCGCGCTCACCGACGCACTCTCCACCGCGATGCGCCGCGCCGCCTGAGCCTGAGTGCACCGATGAACCTCGCCCACCCGTCGCCCACCACCCTCCAGCCACCCGACACCGACCACCACCTGCGCTGGCAGCCCGGCGAGCGGCTGCACGACCTCTTCGAGCAACGCTGCGACGCGCTGGCGCGGGAGGGGCGCGCCGCGTCCACCCTCGCCTTGTGCAGCGACGAGGCCAGCCTCACCTACGCCGACCTCGACCGCTGCGCCAACCGGCTGGCGCGGCACCTGCTCAGCACGGGCGAGGTGCGGCCCGGCGACCGGGTGGCGCTGCTGTTCGACAAGTCGGTCCACAGCCACGTCGCGATGCTGGCGGTGCTCAAGCTGCACGCGGCCTATGTCCCGCTCGACCCCGGTTTTCCGGACGACCGCTGCGCCTTCATCTGCGAGGACGCCGAGGTGCGCTGCGTGCTCAGCGTGTCACGCTACGCCGGGCGGCTGGGGGCGCTGCCGGTGCCGGGGCTGTGCGTGGACGGGCTGGCCTGCGACACCTCGGGCGAGCGGCTGACCCCCCAGGAACTGGCCGACACCGCCCCGGAAGGCGACCTCGACCGCGCCCTGTGCTACGTCATCTACACCTCCGGCTCGACCGGGCGGCCCAAGGGCGTGCCCATCGACCAGGCGCAGATCTGCAACTTCGTGCGCGTCGCCGCCGAGGTGTATGGCTACCGGCCGGACGATCAGGTCTACCAGGGCCTCACGATGGCCTTCGACTTCGCGGTCGAGGAGACCTGGGTGCCGCTGTGCGTCGGCGCCACGCTGCACCCGAACCAGAGCGGCACCAGCCTGCTCGGCGAGGATCTGGCGCGTTTCCTGACCGAGCGGCGCATCACCGCGCTGTGCTGCGTGCCGACGCTGCTGGCGACGATCGAGGCCGAGCTGCCCGACCTGCGGCTGCTGATCGTCTCGGGGGAAGCCTGCCCGCGTGACCTCGTGCAACGCTGGGCGACACCGCAGCGGCGCATGCTCAACGCCTACGGGCCGACCGAGACGACGGTGACGGCGACGCTGGAGGTGCTCGACCCGGCCGCACCCGTGGTGACGATCGGCCGGCCGCTGCCCACGTACACGGTGCTGATCCTGGCGCCGGACGAGCGGCGGGTGATGCCGCTGGGCGAAGTCGGCGAGATCGTGATCGCGGGCGTCGGCGTGGCACAGGGCTACCTGAACCGGCCGGACCAGACGGCGCGGGCCTTCATCGACGACTTCGTCGGCGTGCAACCGAACCCGTCCGGCCGCCTCTACCGCACCGGCGACCTCGGCCGGCTGCGCGAGGATGGCCGGATCGAGTACCTGGGGCGCATCGACACGCAGGTCAAGATCCGGGGCTACCGCATCGAGCTGGCCGAGATCGAGTCGGTGCTGATGGAGCAGGCCGGCGTGCGCCAGGCGGTCGTGCAGCCACATGCCTTCGCGCCGGGGGCGGTCGAGCTGGTCGCCTACTACACGCTGCGGCCCGGCCATGCGGCAGTCGATCCGCAGACCCTGCGCCGCCGCCTGCGCAAGCAATTGCCGGGCTACATGGTGCCGAGCTGCTACGAGTGCCTGGCCGAGATGCCGATGCTCGCCAGCGACAAGGCCGACCGCAAGTCGCTGCCCCCACCGACCGGCCGCCTGCCCGCCGAGGCCGCGGCCGAGGACGATCCGCCGACCAGCCCGACCGAGCTGGTCATCGCCGCCACGCTGGGCGAGGTGCTGCGGCTGGACCATGTGCCGGCGGGCGCACATTTCTTCGACGACCTGGGCGCCAACTCGCTGCTGATGGCCGGGCTGGGGGCGCGGCTGCGGCGGGTGCTGGGTCGGCCGACGCTGTCGATGGCCGATCTGTACCAGCACCCCTCGGTGCGCCAGCTCGCTCACCACCTCGACACCAGCGCCAGTGTGGCCGCGACCACCGCCCCACCCGACGCCCAGACCGCCACCCCCACCGCCCCGCACCACGCCAGCCGACTCGCCTACCTGGGCTGCGGCGTGGCGCAGGGTCTGATGGTGCTGGCGTACTCGGCTGCGCAGTTCTGGCCGATGCTGGCCGGGCTGGACTGGCTGCTCGCCGAAACCGATCTGGTGCGCGCCTTCGGGCGGGCGGTCGTGCTCGGGGCCGGGTTGTGGGGGCTGCTGGTGATGGGGCCGGTGCTCGTCAAGTGGCTGCTGATCGGCCGCTGGACCGCCCGCGCGTTTCCCGCCTGGAGCGGCGCCTACCTGCGCTTCTGGGCCGTGCGCCAGCTGCTGCGCTTCAACCCGATCGTGGTGTTCGCCGGCACCCCGCTCTACAACGTCTACCTGCGCCTGCTCGGGGCGCGCATCGGCCGTGGCGCGGTGATCGCCACGCCGCTGCTGCCGGTCTGCCCCGACCTGCTCACCGTCGGCGACGACAGCGTGATCGGCCGCCACGTCCTGCTCAACGGCTACCGCGTCGAGGCGGGTTGGGTGCGGCCCGGCCCGGTCAAAATCGGCAGCGGCTGCTTCGTCGGCGATGCGTCCGTGCTGGACATCGACACCGCGATGGGCGATGGCAGCCAGCTCGGCCACAGCTCCGCGCTGCTGCCAGGCCAGCGCATCGCCCCCGACCGGCGCGCCCACGGCTCCCCCGCGCAACCCACCGACACCGACTTCCGGCGCCTGCCCGACGGCGCACGGCCCGGTCGGTGGCGCAAGGCCGGGTTCTCGCTGGTGCAGCTCGGGCTGTTGATGGGCGTGTCCCTGCCGCTGCCGCTGTGGGGGCTGTCCCTGCTGGGCAGCGCACAGGGCCAGCGGCTGGAGGAGCGTCTGAACCTGCACCTGCTCGGCCACGCCCACCCGAGCCACTGGGAAGCCCTCGGCTGGGTGGCCCTGTTCGGCGCAGGCGGGCTGCTGGCGGGCGCAGCAGCCTGGGCGCTGGTCCTGGTGAGCCTGCCGCGCCTGGCCGCACGGGCGCTGACCCCGGGCCGCGCCTATCCGCTCTACGGGCCACACCACCTGCTGCTGCAGTGGATCACCGCCTGGAGCAACTCCAAGTTCCACAACGCGCTGGCCGGGGACAGCCAGTTCGCCACCGGCTGGCTGCAGGCCATCGGCTACCGCATGCCCGGACTGGCGCAGACCGGCTCCAACTTCGGCATGCACCAGACGCACGACGTGCCGACGCTGTGCACCTTCGGCCGCGGCACGATGGTCTCGGACGGGCTGCTGGTCAGCAACGCCGAACTCTCGGCCGGGCAGTTCCGGGTGGGCCATGCCGAGGTGGGTGCACACAACTTCATCGGCAACGGCGTGCTCTTCCCGGCCGGTGCCCGCACCGGCGACAACTGCCTGCTCGCCACCCGCGTGATGGTGCCGATCGACGGGCCACGGCGCGAGAACGTCGGGCTGCTGGGCTCGCCGTGCTTCGAGATTCCGCGCTCGGTGCTGCGGGACCGGCCCGATCCGCGGTGGCTGGATCCCGTCTGGCGGGCGGATGCCTTGCGGCGCAAGCGGCGCTCGAACCTGTGGACGATGCTGTGTTTCCTGGCGGCCCACGCCGTGGGGGGTGCGCTCGCGACGGTGAGCGTGTACGCGGCGTATGTCGGGCTGCCGATACCGGGGGCGCTGTCGCTGGCGATCGGCACACTGGTGGCGCTGGTGGCGCAGGTGCTCTGGTACGTCGGCGTGGACCGGGCGAGCCTGCTCTGGCAGCCGCTGGCGCCGCGCACCGACGCCATCCTGGAGCCGGCGTTCTGGCGCCACGAACGCTTCTGGAAACTGGGACTGCCGGGCGACAGCGCACTGCTGGCCTTGCTGCGCGGCACGCCCTGCATGGGCTGGGTGTGGCGGGCGCTGGGGGTGGGCGTCGGGCGGCAGCTGCTGGACGATGGTGGCTCCATCACCGAGAAGACGCTGACCACCCTGGGCGACCACGCCACGCTGGGCGAGCTGTCGCTGGTCCAGGGCCATTCGCTGGAGGACGGCCTGTTCAAGTCCGACCACATCTGGCTGGGCGACGACGTGACGCTGGGCGCACGGGCCTTCGTGCATTACGGGGTGGTGGCGTCGGATGGCGTGGTGCTGGACACCGACTGCTTCGTGATGAAAGGGGAGCAGCCCACCACGGCCGCCCGCTGGCACGGCAACCCGGCCCGGCCGGTCGCAGTGGCGGTCACGGCGGCGGCATGACGCGGGCAGCAGCGGGCGGCTGACCCCGCCCGGCAGCGCCCCACGTTCAGCGCAGACCGAGGCGTGCGCGGGCTGCGGCGTACTCCTGCCGCAGCCGGGCCACCGTCTGCGCGGCCGGCACGACGGCGTCCACCGCCCCGATGCCCTGCCCGCAGCCCCAGATGTCCTTCCACGCCTTCTTGGCGTCGCCACCGAAGTTCATCTTGGTCGGGTCGCTCTCGGGCAGGTTGTCCGGATCGAGGCCAGCCGCACGGACCGACGGCTTCAGGTAGTTGCCGTGGACGCCGGTGAAGAGGTTCGAGTAGACGATGTCGTCGCTGTTGCCGTCCACGATCGCCTGCTTGTAGGCGTCGCTGGCGCGGGCCTCCTCGGTGGCGATGAAGGCCGAGCCGATGTAGGCGAAGTCGGCACCCATCGCCTGCGCGGCCAGCACGGCGCCGCCGGTCGAGATCGCGCCGGAGAGTGCCACCGGGCCGTCGAACCACTGGCGGATTTCCTGGATCAGCGCGAACGGGCTTTTCACGCCGGCATGGCCACCCGCGCCGGCCGCGACCGCGATCAGGCCATCGGCGCCCTTCTCGATCGCCTTCTTCGCGAAGGTGTTGTTGATGATGTCGTGCAGCACCACGCCGCCCCAGGCATGCACCGCGTCGTTCACGTCCGTGCGGGCACCCAGGCTGGTGATGATGATCGGCACCTTGTACTTGGCGCAGACCGCCATGTCGTGGTCGAGCCGGTCGTTGCTCTTGTGGACGATCTGGTTGATGGCGAACGGCGCGGCGGGGGCGTCTGGATGCGCGGCGTCGTAGGCGGCCAGCGTCTCGGTGATCTCGGCCAGCCAGTCGTCGAGCTGCGACGCAGGGCGGGCGTTGAGCGAGGGCATCGAGCCGACGACGCCGGCCTTGCACTGCTCGATCACCAGCTTGGGGTTGCTGATGATGAACAGCGGGGAGCCGATGATGGGCAGCGGCAGGTTGGCGAGGATGGGGGGCAGTGGCAAGGCAATCTCCTGGTCGAGAGCAGTAGAAACGGCCGAGGATTCGGACAGTCGGGGCAGTGTGCCGCCCCGGAGCACGAAGACGTGTCGCTCAGGTGCCGGTCTCAGGACCAGGCCGCCGTGATCACCGGCATCAGCGCCTCGCGGTAGGCATCCGACAGCGTCGTGGTGCCGCCCGACGGCGCCTCGAACGCCGACATCGCCGCGATGAGCGTGTCCACCTGCGTGTTCAGCAGGACGCGGCCATCGGCGGTGCGGAACTGCTCGATCTGGCTGGCCGGTCCGGTGTCCCAGTCCATCACGTAGACGCGGTCCCAGGAGCCGATGATGCGGACCTCCAGAAAGCCGTCCAGGCGCTCGAACCAGAGCTGGTCGATGCCGACGCCGGCGCCGAACTCGACCGTGTCCCGATTGCCCTGCGTCTCGTCGTAGTCCCAGACCACGTCCAGACCGGTGCCTCGCCCGACGTGGTAGAGGTCATCGCCCGTGCCGCCCGCCAGCGAGTCGGCACCGGTGCCGCCGACGATGGTGTCCGCGGCGGCCGAGCCGAAGATCACGTCGGTGCCGCCGCTGCCGTCCAGCACGATGCGGCTGCCCAGGAGCGTGGTGCCGCTGAAGTCGAGCACGTCGTCGGACCAGGTGCCGAGCAGCCGGGTCTGACCTGCAACGCCCCGGGTGTCGATCACCTCGATGCCACTGGCGGCATCGAAGCTGAGCAGGCCGATGTCCACGTCGCCCGCGCCTTGTGCCAGCAGGGTGTCGGTGCCGGTGGTGCCGCTGTCAAGGTAGGTGTCGAACCCCTGGAAGACACGCCAGCCGTCGGCGAATTGGCCGGTGACGAGGTAGGTGTCGTCGCCCTCGAAGCCATCCAGGACGTCGTCGCCTCCCCCCGCCACGATCCGGTCGGCCCCGGCGCTGCCGTACACGGTGTCGTTGCTCCAGGCACTGTCGATCAGCAGGTTGCTGCCGATGAGTGTCGTGGCACGGAAGTCGAACAGCGTCGCGCCATCCCCGCCCAGCAGCCGGACCGTGCCGGTGGCGCCGGTCGCGTCGATGGTCTCCACGCCCGTGTCCACCCAGTCGTTCAGGCCGATATCGACCACGGCGCCCACGGCCACCAGCCGGTCGGTGCCCGTGCTGCCGCTGTCGCGCAGCGTGTCGAAGTCCTGGAAGCTGGTCCAGCCACCCGCCTCGCTGCCGGTGACACGGTAGGTGTCGCCGCCGTCGGCACCATCGAGCAGGTCGTCGCCGCTGGCACCGACGAACACGTCCGCACCGGCACTGCCCGTGAGCGTGTCGTTGCCGGAGGCGCCGTCGATGACCAGGTTGGCACCGACCAGCACAGTCGCGCGGAAGTCCATCACGTCGGCCGAGTCCTGGCCCAGCAGGCGCACGGCGCCAGCCGCACCGGTGGCGTCCACCACCTCGATGCCGGTGTTGCGCCAACCCGCCACGCCGATGTCCACATCACCAGCGCCGACGGCGGCGATGCGGTCGGTGCCCGCCGTGCCGCTGTCGGCGTAGGTGTCGAAACCGTTGAAGCTGCCCCAGCCGGCCGCGCGGTTGCCGGTGACACGGTAGGTGTCGCTGCCGTTCTGGCCGTCGAGCAGGTCGGCATCGAAGGCGCCGTAGAGCAGGTCATCGCCGGCGCTGCCCTTGAGCGTGTCGTTGCCAAAGGCGCCATCGACCAGGATGTTGCCGCCCAGCAAGGTGGCGGCACTGAAGTCCAGCAGGTTGGCGCTGTCGTTGGCCCAGATGCGCACGGTGCCGGTGGCACCGCGGCCGTCGATGACGTCGATGCCCGTGGCCTGCCAGTCCTGCACGCCGATGTCGACGTTGCCAGTGCCCAGGGCCAGCACGGTATCGACACCGTCGGTGCTGGCGCCAGTGTCGCGGTAGGTATCACGGCCGAGGAAGCCAGCGGTGGTGTTGCCGGTGACGCGGAAGATGTCGCCGCCACCGCCACCGTCGAGCGTGTCGTCACCGCTGTTGGCCACCAGCGTGTCCGCACCGGCGCTGCCGTAGACCACATCGTTGCCGCTGCCGGCGTCGATGAGCAGCCGGGTGCCCAGCAGGGTGACACCGCGGAAGTCCAGCGTCTGGGACGAGTTCTCGCCCAGCAGGCGCACGGTGCCCGACACCCCGGTCGCGTCGATCTGCTCGATGCCGCTGGCGAGGCTGAAATGGCCCTTGAGGCCGATGTCCACGTCCCCGCTGCCGCTGGCGACGATGCGGTCGGTGCCCGCAGTGCCGGTGTCCTGGTAGGTGTCGTAACCCTGGAAGTCGGTGGTCGTGTTGCCAGAGACCCGGAAGGTGTCCCCGCCGCCCGCGCCGTCCAGCACGTCATCGCCCTGGCTGTTGGCGATCGTGTCCGCGCCTGCGCTGCCGTACACCGTGTCGTTGCCCCAGCCCGCGTCGATCACCACGTTCGTCCCCGTGACCGTCGTCGTCCTCAGGTCGAACAGCTCCGCCCCGTTCGTCCCCAGCAGCCGCACCGCGCCCGTCGTCCCGGTCGTGTCGATCTGCTCGATGCCCGTGGCGCTCCAGCCCTTGACTCCGATGTCCACCGCCAGGTTGCCCGCCGCCCCGCCCGTCACCACGATCCGGTCGGTCCCCGCCGTGCCCGTGTCCTTGTAGACCTCATAGCCCTGGAACCCCGTCGTCGAGTTGCCCGAGACCCGGAAGGTGTCCCCGCCGCCCGCGCCGTCCAGCACGTCATCGCCGAAGCTGGTCAGGAACGTGTCGGCACCCGCCGTGCCGAAGACGGTGTCGTTGCCATGGTTGCTGTCGATCACGACATTGCTGCCGGTGATCGTGACGCCCCGGAAGTCCAGCGTCGAGTGGCTGCCGTCGCCGTAGAGCCGCACCGTGCCGGTCGCGCCGGTCCCGTCCACCGCTTCGATGCCGCTGGACGCCCCGAAGCTGCCCAGCAGGCCGATGTCCACGTTGCCCGTGCCCAGCGCGACGATCCTGTCCACGCCGCTGGCGCTCGCGCCCGTGTCGGCGTAGGTGTCGAAGCTGTGGAAGCTGCTCCAGCCGCCGGCTTCGTTGCCGGTGACGCGGTAGGTGTCACCGCCTGCGCCGCCGTCCAGCCGGTCGTTGCCGCTGCCCGCGACGATCGTGTCGGCCGCCGCGCTGCCGTACACCGTGTCGTCGCCGTAGTTCGCGTCGATCACCAGATTGCTGCCCGTCAGCGTCGTCGTGCGGAAGTCCAGCAGGTTCGCATCCCCCGTGTCCAGCACCCGCACCATCCCCGTCGTGCCGCTGGCGTCGATCTGCTCGATGCCCGTGGCGCTCCAGCCCTTCACCCCGATGTCCACTGCCAGCGTCCCGCCCGTGACCACGATCCGGTCGGTGCCCGCAGTGCCGGTGTCCTGGTAGGTGTCGTAACCCTGGAAGTCGGTGGTCGTGTTGCCAGAGACCCGGAAGGTGTCCCCGCCGCCCGCGCCGTCCAGCACGTCATCGCCCTGGCTGTTGGCGATCGTGTCCGCGCCTGCGCTGCCGTACACCGTGTCGTTGCCCCAGCCCGCGTCGATCACCACGTTCGTCCCCGTGACCGTCGTCGTCCTCAGGTCGAACAGCTCCGCCCCGTTCGTCCCCAGCAGCCGCACCGCGCCCGTCGTCCCGGTCGTGTCGATCTGCTCGATGCCCGTGGCGCTCCAGCCCTTGACTCCGATGTCCACCGCCAGGTTGCCCGCCGCCCCGCCCGTCACCACGATCCGGTCGGTCCCCGCCGTGCCCGTGTCCTTGTAGACCTCATAGCCCTGGAACCCCGTCGTCGAGTTGCCCGAGACCCGGAAGGTGTCCCCGCCGCCCGCGCCGTCCAGCACGTCATCGCCGAAGCTGGTCAGGAACGTGTCGGCACCCGCCGTGCCGAAGACGGTGTCGTTGCCATGGTTGCTGTCGATCACGACATTGCTGCCGGTGATCGTGACGCCCCGGAAGTCCAGCGTCGAGTGGCTGCCGTCGCCGTAGAGCCGCACCGTGCCGGTCGCGCCGGTCCCGTCCACCGCTTCGATGCCGCTGGACGCCCCGAAGCTGCCCAGCAGGCCGATGTCCACGTTGCCCGTGCCCAGCGCGACGATCCTGTCCACGCCGCTGGCGCTCGCGCCCGTGTCGGCGTAGGTGTCGAAGCTGTGGAAGCTGCTCCAGCCGCCGGCTTCGTTGCCGGTGACGCGGTAGGTGTCACCGCCTGCGCCGCCGTCCAGCCGGTCGTTGCCGCTGCCCGCGACGATCGTGTCGGCCGCCGCGCTGCCGTACACCGTGTCGTCGCCGTAGTTCGCGTCGATCACCAGATTGCTGCCCGTCAGCGTCGTCGTGCGGAAGTCCAGCAGGTTCGCATCCCCCGTGTCCAGCACCCGCACCATCGGCCGCCGCGCTGCCGTACACCGTGTCGTCGCCGTAGTTCGCGTCGATCACCAGATTGCTGCCCGTCAGCGTCGTCGTGCGGAAGTCCAGCAGGTTCGCATCCCCCGTGTCCAGCACCCGCACCACCCCCGTCGTGCCGCTGGCGTCGATCTGCTCGATGCCCGTGGCGCTCCAGCCCTTCACCCCGATGTCCACCGCCAGCGTCCCCCCCGTGACCACGATCCGGTCGGTGCCCGCAGTGCCGGTGTCCTGGTAGGTGTCGTAACCCTGGAACACTCCCCAGCCACCCGCTTCGTTGCCGCTGATGCGGTAGGTGTCCCCGCCGCCGCCGCCGTCCACGCGGTCATGGCCGTAGCTGCCGACGAGGGTGTCCGCGCCCGCACTGCCATACAGAGTGTCGTCGCCGTAGTTGCCGTCGATGACGAGGTTGCTGCCCAGCACCGTGGTCGTGCGCAGGTCGAGCACGTTGGCATCGTGGCTGCCGAGCAGCCGCACCACGCCGGTCGTGCCCGTGGCGTCGATCTGCTCGATGCCCGTGGCGTCCCAGCCCTTCACGCCGATGTCGACCGCGTCGGTGGCCGTGCCCACCACCACGAGCTGGTCCGTGCCGGTGGTGCCACTGTCGCGGTAGGTGTCCCAGTCCTGGAAGCCGGCGGCGAGGTTGCCGGAGACGCGGTAGGTGTCGCCGCCGTCCGCGCCGTCCGCCAGGTCCTGGCCGAACCCGCTGAGCAAGGTGTCGCTGCCGGCGCCGCCGAAGACCGTGTCGTTGCCGTTGGCGGCGTCGATCACCAGGTTGGTGCCGGTCAGCGTGACGCCCCGGAAGTCCAGCGTCTGCGCCGTGTTGTCGCCCACCAGCCGCACCCGGCCGGTCGCGCCGGTGGCGTCGATGGCCTCGATGCCGCTGGCCGTGCCGAAGTTGCCCTTCAGGCCGATGTCCACGTCGCCGGTGCCCAGCGCCACGATGCGGTCGACGCCGCCGGTGCTGGCGCCGCTGTCGGCGTAGGTGTCGTAGCCATGGAAGCCGGCGCTGCCATTGCCGGTGACGCGGTAGGTATCGCTGCCGTCGCCGCCGTCGAGCACATCGTCGCTGCCCTCGCCGATCAGCAGGTCATTTCCGGCGCCGCCGCCCAGGGTATCGGCCCCGGCGCCGCCCCAGAGCGTGTCGTCGCCGTCACCGCCGGAAAGCACGTCATTGGCAGACAGGCCGAATATCTCGTCGGCGCCCGCCGTGCCCAGCAGCGTGTCCGCCACAGTGGTACCAGTGATTTTCTTGGCGACTGGCAGTGTCGCGGCGGACGCGGTGATGAGGGGTCGGGTAATCATCGGGAACCTTATCAGGTGTTGTCGCCCGGTATCGCCGCTTGGAATATGGCGATCCGGATCATTATGTCGTCGCATGCGACCGTGATTTATAGTCCAAATCCCCCCACTGACGCGGGGGTGAACACCTCCGATCCAGGGGTGACAGCGGCAGGAATCGTGCATCCGTCACGCACGACAGACCCGCACTGCGCAAGCATTTCCCGACCATTTCACTTGCAATATCCGTGCGTCAGATGCCCGTCAGTGCGCCGGACTATTTACCGCGCACGCACCATGCGCCTGTCCGTGCCTGTCCGTGCACTACGCTGAATTTGGCCCAGGACAAGCCCCGCGCATTTCCGCAAGTTTCACGTCAGATACCCGATTAATCTCAGGTCAGGGTTTGGTCAGACTGGACTCCTAAACTGAATATTGAATTATGTGATTCAGCTCTGGTTATCAGCATCAAATAGGAGAATCCAATGGCAGATCCTGTCATCTCCCGCATTAGGGCAAACCCTAAGTACGCGGAACTGAAACAAAAGCGCAACGGCTTCGGCTGGATGCTGACGCTGCTGATGATGGTCGTGTACTACGGCTACATCGCGCTGATCGCGTTCAACAAG
Source organism: Sphaerotilus sp. (assembly GCA_013299055.1). Taxonomy (GTDB): domain Bacteria; phylum Pseudomonadota; class Gammaproteobacteria; order Burkholderiales; family Burkholderiaceae_C; genus Sphaerotilus. The sequence continues at coordinate 31,574 of JAAFKB010000013.1, read as the reverse complement.
GAGTTCCTGGCCCAGCCCATGGGCGCAGGCGTGACGACGATCGGCATCCCCATCGGCATGGGCGTGATCGTCTTCACCGTCCTCATCACGGGCCTCTACGTGCGCCGGGCGAACGACGAGTTCGACCGCCTGACCCGCGAAATCCTGCAGGAGACCGCCAAGTGAACCGCACGATCAAGACCCTGATGGCCCTGGTCGGACTGCTGGCCACGGGCGCCGCACTGGCCGCTGGTGCCGATGTCGGCCAGGCTGCCAAGCAATCGACCAACTGGACCGCGATCGGCATGTTCGCCGTGTTCGTGGCCGGCACGCTCTACATCACCAAGTGGGCCGCCGCCAAGACCAAGTCGGCCGCCGACTTCTACACCGGCGGTGGCGGCATCACCGGCTTCCAGAATGGCCTGGCGATCGCGGGTGACTACATGTCGGCCGCTTCCTTCCTGGGCATTTCCGCCGCCGTGATGGCCTCGGGCTATGACGGCCTGATCTTCTCGATCGGCTTCCTGGTCGGCTGGCCCGTCATCACCTTCCTGATGGCCGAGCGGCTGCGCAACCTCGGCAAGTTCACCTTCGCCGATGTGGCCGGCTACCGCTTCAAGCCGGGTCCGATCCGCGCGTTCGCCGCATCGGGCACGCTGGTCGTGGTGGCGTTCTACCTGATCGCCCAGATGGTCGGCGCCGGTCAGCTCATCAAGCTGCTGTTCGGCCTCGAATACTGGATGGCGGTCGTGATCGTCGGCGCGCTGATGATGGTCTACGTGCTGTTCGGCGGCATGACGGCCACCACCTGGGTGCAGATCATCAAGGCCGTGCTGCTGCTGTCGGGCGTGACCTTCATGGCCATCATGGTGCTGTCGCAGTTCGGCTTCAGCCCGGAGGCGCTGTTCGCCAAGGGTGTCGCCGTCAAGACCGCGATCGCCGTGAACGCCAAGGCCGCTGCCGTGGCCGGGGCGGCGGCATCCGCGGCTGCGGCCATGACGCCGGAAGCCGCGTCGGCTGCATCGGCTGCGCTGGCCAAGGCCGAGGCGATGAACCCCGAGAAGATCGGCCTGTCGCTGATGGGCCCTGGCGGCTTCATCAAGGACCCGATCTCGGCGATCAGCTTCGGCATGGCGCTGATGTTCGGCACCGCCGGTCTCCCGCACATCCTCATGCGCTTCTTCACCGTCCCCGACGCGAAGGAAGCCCGCAAGTCGGTGTTCTGGGCCACGACCTGGATCGGCTACTTCTACATCCTGATCTTCATCATCGGTTTCGGCGCGATCACGCTGGTGCTGACCAACCCCGAGTACGCCAACGTCGCCAAGGGCGTCATCCACGGCGGCGCGGGCACGGCCAACATGGCGGCGGTGCTGGTGGCCAAGGCGGTTGGCGGCAACGTGTTCTACGGCTTCATCTCGGCCGTGGCCTTCGCGACGATCCTGGCGGTGGTGGCCGGTCTGACGCTGTCGGGCGCCTCGGCGGTGTCGCATGACCTCTACGCTACGCTGATCAAGAAGGGCAAGGCCGACAGCAAGGCTGAGCTGAAGGTCTCGCGCATCACCACGCTGTGCCTGGGTGTGCTGGCCGTGACGCTGGGCATCGCCTTCGAGAAGGAGAACATCGCCTTCATGGTGTCGCTGGCCTTCGCGATCGCGGCGTCTGCCAACTTCCCCGTGCTCTTCATGAGCGTGCTGTGGAAGGACTGCACCACCAAGGGTGCAGTGGCAGGTGGTTTCATCGGCCTGATCACCTCGGTTGGCCTGACCGTCGTGTCACCGTCGGTGTGGGAAGTCACGCTCGGCAACCCGAAGGGCTCGGCCTGGTTCCCGTACAGCTCGCCTGCGCTGTTCTCGATGACCCTCGCCTTCGTGACCATCTGGCTCGTCTCGCTGATGGACCGCAGCGCACAGGCCACACAGGAGCGCGCCGCGTTCGACGCGCAGCAGGTCCGCTCGGAAACCGGCCTCGGCGCCGACGGCGCTTCGGGTCACTGATCCGGCTGCACCTGCTGGCGCTCCTCGGGCAGCAGGGCGTCGAACGGTGACGCGGTGAAGTGGACGGCACTGGGCACGGCGGAGCCGCCTTTCGGGAGCAGGACACCGCGCCATTGTCCCGGCGGGACCGGCGCGGCGGCCTGCGCCGCGTCAAGCCGCCACCACCTGGAGGTCGCCAGCCGTCAAGGTCCGGAATCCGCTGGCCAGGGTGGCCACCACGGTCGTGCCGCCGGCTCCGGTGCCGTTGCTGTCGAAGCTCAGCACGCCCGTGGTCGCGTTGTAGAGGAACACCGCGTTGGCATCCAGCGCAGCCGGCGCCGACCCCGAGACGAACCGTGACGCCGCCAGCGTGCCCACCGGCAGCGCCCCGAAGTTGGCGCTGACGACCTGGATCTTGTCGGTGCCGCTGGCGAAGTCGGTGAGCGTGTCGCCGCCCTGCGCCGTGGTCACGAAGCGGAACACGTCGGCGCCAGCGCCGCCGGTCAGCGTGTCCGCACCCAGCCCGCCCGTCAGCCGGTTGGCCACGGCGTTGCCGATGAGGGTATCGGCCTGGGCAGTGCCGATGGCGTTCTCGATGCGGCTGTCCACCGCGCCGCTCACCACGTCGAAGGCGATGCCCAGCCCGTCCCGCACCTGGCTCTGCTCGTTGGAGTAGCTGGTGCCGAGGGTGGACCAGGTACCGCCGTTGAGGTTGAGCGTCACGCTCAGGGTCTGGCTGCTGGCGTCGATGGTGTCGTTGCCGCCGGTGTCCCACAGCGTCTCGTAGACCTCGCTGCCGGTCGTCCAGGTGTAGACGGTGTCACCCTGGTTGGTCGTGCCGTTGATGCCGTAGAGGTACTGCAGCGCGGCGATGTCGTTGAGCATGAACGTGGTCGGGAAGTACGAGGAGCCGACGCCATCGTTGGCATCCCCGGCATGGTCCTTGTAGCTCATCACGCTGTACTTGAGCTGGTCCTCGCCGACGATCGGCACGGGCGAGCCCTCGTGCGGGTGGTCCAGCCCGACGGCATGGCCCAGCTCGTGGATGAAGGTGTAGTAGCTGTAGTCGCCTACCACCGGGACGGTGTAGGAGTCGCTCGGGCCGAACCAGATGTCGCCGCCCCAGGCACCGGACGAGGGGAAATAGGCGTGGGCCGTGGACAGGGTCTCGCTCAGCGACAGGGTCCAGCGGATGTCGCCCGCACCGACGGCGGTGTCGGCCACTTCGGTGAAGGTGAGGTTGCAGATCGCCGACAGCGCGTTCATCGCGAGGCGCGCGGCGGCCTGCTGCTCGGCGTTGAGCGCGGTGTGGGGATCGTGGGTGGGGTTTTCATAGCTGAAGACCGAGTCGGACGTGGAGAAGCTGTAGGTCAGCTGCGCGCCCGTGCCGATGGCCCCGCCCCACTTGACCGTGTCCACCAGGTTCTCGATGTTGTCGGACACGCTGGTGGGCACGGCAATGCTGGAGACTTGCGCCACCGAACTCTCGATGCCACCCACGCCTCCCGAGTCGTCGTTGCGGACCACGCCAGCAGCCGTCGCGGTGCCGATCGTGGCGTTGACTGGCGCCGACAGGGCCACGCTGAAGGTCTCGTTGCCCTCGCCCACCGTGTCCCCCAGGACGTTCAGCGTGATGACCTTGCTGGTCTCGCCGGCCAGGAAGCTCACCGTGCCCGAGGTCGCGCCGCTGAAGTCGCTGGCGGCGGTCGAGCCATGGACCACCGCGTAGCCGACCGAGGAGGCGCCCGCACCGCTGCTGCGCGTGACGGTGAAGGTGAAGGGGGTCGTGCCGCTGTTGCCTTCGAGCTTGTCGGCGCTGGTGGCGGCGATGCCCAGGCTCGGCACGTCGTCGTTGACGAGACGGCCCGTGGCCGTGGCCGTGGCCGTGCCCAGCGTGGCCCCGACGGGTGTGGAGAGCTGGACGCTGAAGGTCTCGTCGCCCTCGATCGTGGTGTCGGCCACGGCGTAGAGCGTGACGACCTTGCTCGTCTCGCCCGAGAGGAAGTTGACGGTGCCGGTGGTGGTCCCGCTGAAGTCGGCAGCCGTGGTCGTGCCATGCACCAGGGCATAGCCGACGGAGGACGTGCCCACGCCGCTGCTGCGGGTCACGGTGAAGGTGAAGGCAGTGGTGCCCCCCGTGCTGCCTTCGACCTTGTCGGCGCTGGTGGCGGTGATGTCCACCGTGGGCAGGTCGTCGTTGACGATGGTGCCGGTGGCCGACGCAGTGCCCAGCGTCGCACCGACCGGACCGGACAGCACGACGCTGAAGTTCTCGTTCAGCTCGGTGGTCGTCTCGCCCGCCACGTCGAGCGTGATCACCTTGCTGGTCTCGCCGGCCAGGAAGCTCACCGTGCCCGAGGTCGCGCCGCTGAAGTCCGCCGCCACCGTGCCGCCATGGGTCACGGCGTAGTCCACCGAGGTGGTGCCGACCCCGCTGCTGCGCGTGACGGTGAAGGTGAAGCCGGTCGTGCCGCTGTTGCCCTCGGCCTTGTTCGCGCTGGTGGCGGCGATGCCCACCGTCGGCAGGTCATCGTTGGTGATGGTGCCGGTGGCCGTCGTGGTGCCGAGCAGGGCGTTCGTCGGGTTCGACAGCACCACGCTGAACGCCTCGTTCAGCTCGATCGCCGTCTCGCCCACCACCGCCAGCGTGATGACCTTGCTGGTCTCGCCGGCCAGGAAGCTCACCGTGCCCGAGGTCGCGCCGCTGAAGTCCGCCGCCACCGTGCCTCCGTGTGCCACCGCCCAGTTCACGGCCGCCGTGCCGACGTTGCTGGTGCGCGTGACGGTGAAGGTGAAGGGGGTCGTGCTGCTGTTGCCCTCGGCCTTGTTCGCGCTGGTGGCGGCGATGTTCACCGTGGGCAGATCGTCGTTGACGATGGTGCCGGTGGCCGTGGCGGTGCCCAGCTTCGCGCCCACCGGGGTCGAGAGCACGACGTTGAAGTTCTCGTTCAGCTCGATGGCCGTGTCCGCCACCACGTCGAGCGTGATCACCTTGCTGGTCTCGCCGGCCAGGAAGCTCACCGTGCCCGAGGACGCGCCGCTGAAGTCCGCCGCCACCGTGCCGCCATGGGTCACGGCGTAGTTCACCGAGGTGGTGCCGACCCCGCTGCTGCGCGTGACGGTGAAGGTGAAGCCGGTCGTGCCGCTGTTGCCCTCGGCCTTGTTCGCGCTGGTGGCGGCGATGCCCACCGTCGGCAGGTCATCGTTGGTGATGGTGCCGGTGGCCGTCGTGGTGCCGAGCAGGGCGTTAGTCGGATTCGACAGCACCACGCTGAAGGTCTCGTTCAGCTCGACCTCGCTGTCGGCCAGCACGCTGAGGGTCACGACCTTGCTCGACTCGCCCGCCGCGAAGACCACGGTGCCGGTCGTGGCGCCGCTGAAGTCGTCGGCGGTCGCCGTGCCCGACACCAGGGCGTAGTTCACCGAGGCCGTGCCCAGCGTGGTGTTGCGGCTGACCGTGAACGTGAAGGCGGTGGCGGCGGTGGTGGACGTGCCCTCGGTCTTGCTGGCGCTGGCGGCGACGATGTTCACCGTCGGCAGATCGTCGGTGAGGAGGCGCCCCGCGGCGGTCGCCGTGCCCAGCAGCGCACCGTTCGGCGACGACAGCACCACGTTGAACGCCTCGTCCAGCTCGATGGCCGTGTCCCCGACCGCATTGAGCGTGATGACCTTGCTGGTCTCGCCCGCCAGGAAGCTCACCGTGCCCGAGGTCGCACCCGTGAAATCGGTGCCGCTGGTGCCGGCATGCTGCACGGCCCAGTTCACGCTGGACGCACCCACTGCGCTGCTGCGGGTCACGGTGAAGGTGTGGGCCGTGGTGCCGGTGTTGCCTTCCAGGTGGTGCGTGCTGGTGGCCGCGATGCCCACCGTCGGCAGGTCGTCGTTGAGGACCGAGGCGTTGACCGCCACCGCAGTGCCCAGCCTGGCACCGCGTGCCCCCGACAGGCGCACGCTGAAGGCTTCGGTCAGCTCGATCACGCTGTCGGCCAGCACGTTCACCGTGATGAGCTTGCTGGTCTCGCCGCTGGCAAACGCCACGACGCCGGACGTGGCGCCGCTGAAATCGGCGGCGGTGGTCGTGCCATGCACCACCGACCAGCTCGTGATGGACGTTCCCAGGTCGCTGCTGCGGGTGACGGTGAAGGTGAACGGTGTCGTGGTGCCGGCCGCGCCTGTGCCTTCGACCTTGCTGGCGCTGGCGGCGGTGAGGGTCAAGGTCGGCAAGTCGTCGTCCAGGAGGGTGCCGGCGGCCACCGCCGTGCCCAGCCCCGCGCCCACCGCGCCCGACAGCCCGACCGTGAAGGTCTCGTTGCCCTCGATCAGCGTGTCCCCCACCGCGTTGACCGTGATGAGCTTGACCATCTCGCCTGCCGCGAAGGTCACGGTGCCGCTGGTGGTGCCCGTGAAGTCGGCTGCCGTGGTGGAGCCGTGCGTCAGGGCCCAGTTGACCGAGGCCGTCCCGACATCCGTGGTGCGCGAGACGGCGTAGGTGAAGGCCGTGGCGCCGCTCTGGCCTTCCTGGCGGCTGCCGATGACGGCGGCAATGCTGATGCTGCCGAAGTCGTCGTTGAGGATGGTGCCAGCGGCCGACGCGGTGCCGATCGTGGCGCCCTCCGGACCGGACAGCAGCACGCTGAACGCCCCGTCCAGCTCGATGGCCGTGTCGCCGATCACCTGCAGCGTGATCACCTGGCTGGTCTGGCCCTCGGCGAACACCACTTCGCCACTGGTGGCCCCGGTGAAGTCGGCATCGGTCGTGTTGCCATGGACCAGGGTCCAGCTCGCCGACGAGACACCCACGCCGCTGTCGCGGGTGACGGTGAAGGTGAAGGCAGTGGTGCCGCTCTGGCCTTCGGACTTGCTGGCACTGGTGGCGCTGGTGGCCGCGATGCTGAGCACGGGGGGCACGCCGGTGGCAGCAAGGGTGCGGAGGGAAGCGGAGATCGGGCGAAGGTTCATGTTGGTCTCGGGAACAGGTGGACGACGCAGGGGCAATTTGACCAATCTATCCGCATATTTTTCAATTAAAGGAAAAATAATTCGATTCCCGTCATCCCCCCCCGGGATGCGGGAGTCCGCAGGCCCGCCCACCCGATGCGGGACAATCCCCCCATGTTTTCCCACCTGCTCTCCCCCACCGCCGAGCCGACCGCACGCGCCCGGTTCCTGCAACTGCTGGGCACCGCGCTGACCACCCGCCAGTTCGTGCGCCTGACGCTGGGCAAGTACCGCGGCGGCGAGGCGGGGCTGGAGCGGCTGCTGGTGCGGCCGTTGCAGCTGCGCGGCGCGGCGTGTCTGCAGCTGGTCTACCGCCACACCACCAAGGACATCACCAAGAACCACCCCATGGCCGAGGCGCTGGTGGTGCTGGACGGGCTGCTCGGGCCGTCGTTCCAGAACGCGCATCTGCACACCCGCACGCAGGAAGTGCAGCTCACGCTCAAGGAAAAGGGCGGGCGCGACAAGAGCCTGCTGCGGGTAGGCAAGGCGGCACCGGCCGAAGGCGCTGCGGCGCCCGATGCGTCCGACGACGAGGACGGCGCAACGGCCCACAACCGCGAGAAACACCGCCTGCTCTCGCTCGACCGCCCGTTCTGGACCGACCTGGGCGTGACCACTGCACAGCACCAGCTCATTGCGGCGATGGCGCGCAAGTGGCGCCAGATCAACAAGTTCACCGAGGTCTTCGCCAGCGCGATGGCGGCCTCCCCCTTGGCGAACGCGCCAGCGGATCGGCCGATCGGGGTGTTCGACTTCGGCTGCGGCAAGGGCTACCTCACCTTCGCGATGCACGACTGGCTGCGCGCGCAGGGACGCATTGCGCAGGTCACCGGGGTGGAGCTGCGCGAGGAGCTGGTCGCGCTGTGCAACGACTCTGCGGCGCGCCACGGGCTGGACGGTCTGCGCTTCGACGCAGGGGACGTGCGCCACTACACGCCGGTCGGGCTGGACGTGATGGTCGCGCTGCACGCCTGCGACATCGCCACCGACCACGCCATCGACTTCGGCCTGCGCGCCGGGGCGTCGATCATCATGTGCTCGCCCTGCTGCCACAAGCAGGTCCGCCCGCAGATGCAGACGCCGCCGCTGCTGCGCCCGATGCTGCAGCACGGGGTCCACCTGGGGCAGGAGGCCGAGATGGTCACCGACAGCCTGCGTGCGCTGCTGCTGGACGCGGCTGGCTACGACACGCAGGTGTTCGAGTTCGTCTCGCTGGAGCACACCAACAAGAACAAGATGATCCTGGCCGTCCAGCGCGCCGAGACGCCGGACGGCCACGCCGATGCCGTGCGGGCACAGATCCGGGAGATCAAGGCGTTCTACGGGATCCGGGAGCAGTGTCTGGAGACGCTGATCGCAGCCCGGGCGTGAGGCCCGGCGCCGCCCTCACCCTCAGTTGCGTCCGCAGCAGGCCTTGAACTTCTTGCCGCTGCCGCAGGTGCAGGGGTCGTTGCGCCCGGGCTTGGCCCCTTCGCGGCGGAAGGTCAGCGCCTGGCGGTCGGCGCGTGACGCGGCGCGGCGGGCGGGCGCGAAATGGCGGTACAGCTGTGCCGCGCCCATCACCATCGCCTCGATCACCTCGCTGCGCACCGCGTCGTCGAACGGCGGCGGGCGCAGCGCCTCGTCGGGGTCGTGTTCATGGTGCAGCATCATCATCGGCACCAGCACCTCGCCGGCCTCGTCGTCGCCGAGCACCACCTGCCAGCCCTCTGGCGACACCTGCATGCCGCGCGTGAAGCCGGTGGCCCAGGCGTTGCCGGTGACGCGGCCTTGCGCATCGGCCGTCAGGCGCGGCACGCGGGGCGTGTCCGACGCATCGGCCTTGACGAGTTCCTCGGCCACGGCGCTCCAGTGGCGCGTGACCAGCCCGACGACCGTGCGCGCCTGGCCTTCGTCGTCGAACGAGGCTTCCGCGTCCGCCGTCTCGCCCCAGACCAGCGGCAGCCAGACGGCCGGGCCGACGAGATCGGGCGTGCAGTGCAGCGCGCAGAAGAAGCCGTCGAGCATCTCGACGTTCATCGCCCCGGCGGGCAGGCTGGCGAGGAAGGCATCGAGCTGGTCGAGTTCGGCCGAAGTCAGGGGGGCGGTCTGGGTGGGGTCGTTCATGGCGGGGAGCGTATCACCGGGAGAATGGACAATCGAACAGCCCCCATCGCTCAAGCCCAAGGACTGCGCTGTGCCCGCTTACCAACTCGCCCAGATCAACATCGCCCTCGCCCGCGACGACATGGCCTCCGACCTGATGTCCGGCTTCGTGTCCCGGCTGAATGAAATCAACGCCCTGGCGGAACATGCACCGGGGTTCGTGTGGCGCCTTCAATCCGAAGCCGGTGATGCCACCAGCATCCAGGTGTTCGACGACCCGCTGATGCTGGTCAACCTGAGCGTCTGGGACGATGTGCCGGCGTTGCAGCATTTTGTCTACAAGTCGATGCACATCGAGCTGGTTCGCGACCGGGATGCCTGGTTCAACAAGCTGAAAAGCGCGCATCAGGCCCTGTGGTGGGTGCCACACGGCCACCGGCCCAGCACAGAGGAAGCACGGCAGGCACTGACGCATCTGCAGGCACATGGGCCGACCCCCGCCGCGTTCACCTTCGCCAAGCCATTCCCGCCACCAGCCGCCTGAGCAGAGAGCCGGCGACCGACGCCGGGCACAGTGGACGGTGCCAAGCTTCGGATTTATGCTGCACCGATGCATGCGAACTACGACACCGACATCGTGGCCTGGGCCGCCGAGCAGGCCCGGCTGATCCGCGCTGGTCGTTTCGACCAGATCGATCTGGAGCGCATCGCCGAGGAGATTGAAGACGTGGGCAAGAGCGAACAGCGCGAACTGGCCAACCGGATGGCGGTGCTGCTGGCGCATCTGCTCAAGTGGCAGCACCAGCCCGAGCGACGCGGCAGCAGCTGGGAGAGCACGATCCGGGAACAGCGCAGGGCCCTGGCGCGCCGGTTGCAGAGAACGCCCAGCCTGAACCACTGCCTGAACGACCCGTCCTGGTGGGAAGACGCCTGGCTGGATGCCCGCACAGACGCCACCCAGGAAACCGGCATCGGCTTTGACCGTTTCCCGCCCGCCTGCCCGTGGACCAGCGCGGAAATCCTGAGCGGCGACTGGCTACCGACCGCCTGACACACCCGCCGTCAGCGCAGCGGCACCCTCACCTGCACCGCCAACCCGGGCTCGGCCGCCCGCACCACCAGCCGCCCGCCATGCGCCTGCGCCACCAGCCGGCACAGGTACAGTCCCAGCCCGACCCCGCCGCTGCTGCGCCCGCGCGCTGCGTCGGGCCGGTAGAACGCCTCGCCGAGCTGCGACAGCGCCTCAGGTGTCACGCCGGGGCCGTGGTCACGGACGGTGAAGACCAGTTCGTCCCCTTCGCGGTGCAGCCGGACCTGCAACGGCGGCTGGCCATGGCGCAGCGCGTTGCCGACGAGGTTGCGCACCAGCAGCCGCCAGCGCGCCGGATCGACCGCCACGGTACAGAGGTCTGCGTCCAGATCCAGTTCCAGCGCCACATCGGCCGGCACCTGCTCATGCACCGCCACCTCGACCAGCGCCGCCAGGTCGACCGGCTCGCGCTGCAAGGCGGTGTGCCCGGCGGCCAGGCGCTCGCTTTCCAGCAGGTCGCTGATCAGCTCGCGCATTTCCCCCAGATCCCGCAGCAGCGCGTCACGCGACGGCCCTTCCTCGACCAGCTCCGCGTTCAGCCGCGCCCGCGTCAGCGGCGAGCGCAGCTCATGGCTGATCGACAGCAGCAGCGCACGCTTGGCGTCGAGCATGTGGCGCAGCGCGTCCGCCATGGTGTTGATCTGCCCGGCCAGCCGCCCGAGTTCATCATCGCCGCGCACCGGAATCGGTGTGTCGAACTCGCCCCGTCCATAGCGCACCGCCCCGGCGCGGATGTCGCCGAGCGGTCGTAGCCAGCGGCGCATGGCAAAGTAGGCCACCGCCGTCAGCCCGAGCAGCAGCCCGAGCGTGAGCCAGCCGATCGAGCGTGGCCGTTGGCGCCAGGGCACGTCGCCGAGACCGAACTGCACCGTGTGGCCGTCCGCCGTGCGGCGGGTCAGCAGCAGCCAGCCGCGCTCGGTGTCGTCTCCTGCGGTGGGGGCGTCGTCGTCTTCGGGGTGCATCAGCCGGTGCATCGGCGGCGGATGGCCATGGCGCGGGCCACTGGCGAGCCATGGCGGCAGCTCTCCGCGTCGCTGCGCGCGCAGGGCACGCAGATGGGGATGCGAATCCCAGTTCACCTGCGGGCCGCTGATGCGGATCGACAGCGGCAGCCGCTCGACCAATGCCTTGGCACGCCCGACATCCGGCGGAGAACCCAGCTCGTCGGCCAGCCGATCGACATAATCGGCCACCAGCGGACGCACCAGCCCGCGCCAGCCGCCGCCGATCGCCCGCTGCATCCCGCCCGTGAACACCGCCGTCAGCGCCAGCGCCAGCACCAGGAACAGCAACACCAGCCGCACGCCCAGCGCACCCGTGAAGCGCCGCCAGGCCTGCACTGCCGCAGTCGCCGTCATGGCTGACGCGCCCCGGCAAACGTGTAGCCGGCGTTGCGCAGCGTCTTGATGCAGTCCAGCGGCTCCAGCTTCCTGCGGATGCGGCTGATGAGGATGTCGATGGCGCGGGTGTAGACCTCCGCGTCGTGGCCGCGCAGACGGGACAGGATCTCGTCGCGGGTGAAGACCTTGTGCGGCTCGCCGGCCAGCAGCGCCAGCAGCGCGAATTCGGTGCCCGTCAGTTCGACCTCGGTGCCGTCGCGCAGCACCTGGCGGCGGTCCAGGTCGATCTCGATGCCCGCGAAGACCAGCCGCCGACCGTGTTCCGCCGAGGCCGCAGCGGGCACCACCGACTGGCGGCGGCGCAGGATGGTCTGCAGCCGGGCAGCCAGCTCACGCGGCTCGAAAGGTTTGGGCAGGTAGTCGTCGGCGCCGAGTTCGAGGCCGATGACGCGGTCCATCACGTCGCCGCGCGCGGTCAGCATGAGGATGGGCAGGCTGGCCAGCGCAGGGTCGCGGCGCATGGCCCGGCAGACCTCGAAGCCGTCCATCTCGGGCAGCATCACGTCGAGGATCACCGCGTCGAAGCCCCCTGCGCGCAGCTTCGCCAGCCCCACGCTCGGCCGCAGCGCGCTCTCCAGCACGAGGTCAAAGCGTTTCAGGTAGACCGCCAGCGGGGCGGCCAGGTGTTCGTCGTCGTCGATGAGCAGCAGGCGGGGCATGGCCGGATCCTAGCGCCGTGTCCCGCCTGTGGTCGCTCAGCCGTGGTGGCGGCCCATCATGCCGCGGCCCATCGGGCCACGCTCCATGAAGGCACGCACCTTGGCTTGCTGCTCGGGCTTGAGGCTGTCGTAGAAGTCACCCATCGCGGTGATGACCTCGGGAGACGCCGAGCGCAGGGCATTGGCCTTCTGGTCGACGAGGGCCTGGGCGCCGGCGCGGTCGAACTTCTCGCCCTTGATGAGTGCCTGCATCTCGGCGCGGGGCACCATGCCGCCGCGGTGGCCTTCGTGGCCTTGGCCCTGGCCCTTGGCGTCACCCTTGGCCTCGCCGCGGGCGGCCATCATCGCCGTGCGCTTGGCGTGCATCGTGTCCATCAGGGTGACGAGCCTGGCCTTCTGCGCGGCGTCGAGCGACAGCTCGGACGTGGCGCGCTCGACCATCTTGTCGCGGCGCTTGAGCATGTCGGCTTCGCTGTGCTGGCCGCCGTGGCCCATGCCCATGTGGTGGCTGCCGCGGTCACCACGGTCGCCACGGCCTTCACCGCCGAACGGGTTGTGACCACAGGCCGACAGCCCGATGACGAGGCCGGCACCGACGAGGGCGAACAGGGAACGCTGGATCAGGGGACGCATGGTGAGATTCCTTGTGCGGGTGGAGTGAGTGAACATGGGATCCATCGTGCCCGCCCGAGGCGTCGCTGTCCTTTCTGGCCCGTATCGTCGTGTTTCGTTTTATGTCGTGCCGTGCCGGAACATGAAGCGGCGGTCGATCCGGTCCTTCCAGCGCCAGACCCAGCGGCCCTGCACCGCCAGCGGCCCCCAGCTCGCGATGGCGCTGCGCTCGCCGAGCGACAGCAGGTTGAGCGTGCGCACCGGCGCATCCCAAGCGACCGGCGGCTGTCCCGCCAGCCGGCGCAGCACGTTGTCGGCCAGCGCCGCACCCGCCCGGACCGCGTAGACGCCGCTCCTGGGCAGCGGCCGGTCCACCCGGCTGGCGACATCCCCAGCCGCGAACACCTCCGGGTGCGACACGCTCTGCAGCGTCGGTCGGGTCGCCAGTCCGCCATCGGCCGCCAGCATCAGGCCGCTGCCGCGCAGCCAGCCTGGCGCCACCGTCCCCGTGGCGAGCACCACCTCGTCGGCCGCCCAGATCCGGCCATCCACCGTGACCACCGCGTTCAACGCGACCTCGCGGGCCGCCGACACGGTGCAGCGCACCCCACGTTCCGCCAGCGCCCGTGCCCCCAGCCGCCGCACCGCAGCGGGATAGTTCGACAGCAGCCCGGACGCCCCCGTGATGATCGCCACCTCGGCCACCGCACCCAGCCGGTGCCGCCACGCCAGCGCCAGCTCGAACCCTGCCGCGCCCCCGCCGACCACGACCACCCGCCGGGGCGGCATCTCGGCAAGCCGGCGCGTGGTGCGGGCCAGCCAGTCCTCGATCGGGCGCAGCATGGGCACACCACCACCATGCCCCTCGCCGCCCAAGCGGGCAGGATCCTGCACCGGGCCCGTGTTGACCGACAGCACGTCGTAGCCGATCACCCCGCCGTCGTCGAGCCGTACCGTGCGCGCCGCTGCGTCAAGCCCGACCGCCGCCGCCTGGCGCAGCACCACGCCCGCCGCCTCGGCCAGCGGCGCCAGCGCGACCACGCACTGTGCCTCGGTGTAGTGGCCGGCGAGCCAGCCCGGCAACATCCCGGAGTACACCTGCCGCAGCGCCGGTGTCACCAGCAGCACGTCGACGCCCGCTGGCCGCTGCCGCGCCAGCCGCTGCAGCACCGCGAGCTGCGCGTGCCCGCCGCCGAGCAGGACCAGCCGCTGCGCCGTCATCGCTGCAGGGCCACGGTGGCGACGTGGCCCAGGCTGTCGGCGCCGGTGTTGTCGGCATCGGCCGACACGGCAACGGCCGTCAGTGGGGGCAGCGCGTCCCCTGCCCCGCCCAGCTCGTCGCCAAACAGCCGGCGCAGGTCCGCCGCCACGTCCCGCCGCTCGTCCGTCCAGGCCCCCAGCGCATCGCCCTGCCCGCGCACGATGACCATGCGCAGGCGGCGGCTGTAGGCGTTGTCCAGCACGGTCCCCACCGGCAGCGACGGATCCCAGACGTAGCAGACGGTGGCGGCCGGCAGCGCCTGCCCGGTGCGGCTGCGGGCCAGGCGCAGCACCTGCCGCTCGACAAACGGCACCTGCGCCAGCGGCAGGTCGAACGACGCGCACACCTTCAGCGCCACGTCGTCGCCCGCCTTGTGCCGCAGGTCCGCCCGCGCATTGGCCCGGTCGAGCCGCCAGCGCCAGACCAGTTGACCGGACGCTGGCGACGTGCTGGGCGGCAGGTCGTGGACGAGGTGACCGTAGCTGCCCTGTGCCTCGGCCCGCAGCACGCGCTGTCCGTCGAGCAGCACGCTCTCGTAGCGCGTGCGCGGCAGTTTCTGGTCGGGCAATCCGCTGAACGCCCAGCCCGGCCCGACCCGGTCCCCCACCAGCAACGGCGGCACCCCCACCTGCTGCGCCTGCGCATCCTCCACCACGCCCCCCGTCATGCCCGCGAACGCGAACACCCACCCGAAACGCCACCCCGTCCATCTCGTCCAAGCCATCTCATCCTCCCCGCCGCCAGGCGTGGTACCGCGCCAGCCACTGCAACACGCCTTCCGGCTTGTGCGCATCCTTCCAGCGGCCAGCGGTCAGCTTGGCCGCGTCCGACCAGCTCGGGTACGGATGCACCGTGCCGAGGATCTTGTTCAGCCCCAGCCCGTGCTGCATCGCCAGCGTGAACTCGGCCAGCAGCTCGCCCGCGTGCGCGCCAACGATGGTCACGCCCAGGATCCGGTCGCGCCCCGGCACGGTCAGCACCTTGAGGAACCCGGCGGTCTCGCGCTCGACGATGGCACGGTCCAGGTCGTCGAGCGGGTAGCGCGTGACCTCGAACGCCACCCCCTGCGCCACCGCCTCGCGCTCGTTCAGGCCGACGCGGGCGATCTCGGGATCGAGGAACGTGATCGCCGGCATCACGCGGCCGTCCACGCGGAACCGCTTGAACGTGCCGAACAGCGCGTTCACCGCCGCCGACCACGCCTGGTGCCCGGCCGCGTGCGTGAACTGCCACGGCCCGGCCACGTCACCGCAGGCGTAGAGGTTGGGGTGCAGGGTTTCGAGGTACTCGTTGGTCTCGATGGTGCGGCCCGCCGGGATGCCGAGCGCCTCCAGCCCGAAACCCTGCAGCCGCGCCGAACGCCCGACCGCCACCAGCAAGCGATCGAACGCCACCACCGCACCATCCGCCAGATGCAGCACGCCCTCGGGCGACCCGACCACCGTGGCCTCGGCCCGCTGCACCGCCACGCCGAGCCGCACGTCCACCCCCGCCGCCCGCAGCCCGTCCACGGCGAACGCGCTCACCTCGTCGTCCTCGCGTGCCAGCAGCCGCGGCGCCTGCTCCACCAGCGTCACGCCGCAGCCCAGCCGCGCCAGCGCCAGCGCCAGCTCGCACCCGATCGGCCCGCCGCCCAGCACCGCCAGCCGCCGCGGCGCCGCCCGCAGCCCCCACAGCGTGTCGCTGGTCAGGAACGCCACGTCCTTCAACCCTGGCAGCGGCGGCACCGTCGGCGCGGCCCCCGTGGCGATGACGATGGCGCGGGTGGTGAGCACCTCGCGCGTGCCATCCGCCGCGGTGATCTCGACCCGCCACGGATCGACCAGCCGCGCATGGCCCTGGCGCACGTCCACCCCGAGCGCCGTGTAGCGTTCGACCGAGTCGTGTGGCGCCACCCCCTGCACCGCCTCGGCCACACGGTCCATCACCTGCGCAAAATCCACCTGCGCCGGGGCCGCCACCAGCCCGAACTCGCCCGCCCGCGTCACCTCGTGCGCCAGCTTCGCGGCGCGGATCAAGGCTTTGCTCGGCACGCAGCCGGTGTTCAGGCAATCGCCGCCCATCTGGTGCATCTCGACCAGCGTGACCTTGGCGCGCACGGCGGCGGCGATGTAGCTCGTCACCAAGCCAGCCGCGCCCGCCCCGATGACCACCAGATTACGGTCGTGATGCTTCGGCCGCTGCGCCGCCCACGGACGCTGCACGCGGCGCGCTTTCCAGCCGTCCAGCAGCGCCCGCGCGATCCACGGAAACACCGCCAGCAGCACGAACGCGCCCAGCAAGGGCGGTGACACGATGCCCGAGAGCGACTGCAGCCCGCCGAGCGCCGTGCCCGCGTTCACGTAGACCAGCGTGCCGGGCAACATGCCGAGCTGGCTCACCCAAGCGAAGCGCCGCGCCGGCATCTTCGTCAGGCCCATCACCAGGTTGATGACGAAGAACGGCACCAGCGGCACCAGGCGCAGCGTGAACAGGTAGAAGGCGCCGTCGCGGTCGATGCCACGGTGGACCTCGTCCAGACGCGCACCGAAGCGGCGGGTCACGCTGTCGCGCAGCAGATAGCGCGCGGCCAGGAACGCCAGCGTCGCCCCGGCCGTGGACGCGAACGACACCACCACCAGCCCGGTCCACAGCCCGAACAAGGCCCCGCCCGCCAGCGTCAGGATCACCGCGCCGGGCAGCGACAGCGCCGTGACCAGCACGTAGACGGCGAGGTAGCCCGCGATCACCGCGGCGGGGTGCGCGGCGTACAGGGCGGCCAGTTCCGCCTGACGCGCCTTGAGCGTTTCCAGACGGAGCCAGTGGCCCAGGTCGAAGAACCAGAACGCGGCGGCAGCGGCCACCACGGTCAGCAGGATCAGCCAGGCACGTCGGTTCATGGGCGCGAGTCCTTGTCAGGTGCCGCATCCAGCAGCGTCCACCCGGCATGCAACCGGGTGAGGAGGGTCAGGCCGCACAGCGCGGCGAAGCCGAACGCCAGCAGCGGGAACGCCGTCGGCCACAGACACATCGCCGCAAAGCACAGCAGCGTCTCGGTGCCTTCGGTCAGGCCGCCCAGGTAATGGAACCCTTTTTGCGGATAGGCCGTGCTGTCCAGCCCCTGCCGCTCGGCCAGGATGGCGAAGGCGAGGAAACTCGACCCCGTGCCGATGAACGCCGCCAGCAGGCCCGCCGCCGGCAGCGCGTTGGCGGCAGGATCCAGCACCGCGAAGGCCAGCGGCACGCTGGCATAGAACAGGAAATCGAGCGTGATGTCGAGGAAGGCACCGCGCGCCGTCGGCGTGGTCAGGCGGGCGATGGCGCCGTCCAGCCCGTCCGCCAGCCGCCCCAGCGCCATCAGCACCAGCCCCGCCAGCGGGTAGCCCAGCGCCACCAGCACGCTGCCCGAGAGGCCCACCGCCGCGCCCGCCAGCGTCACCGCGTCCGCCGTGGCGCCGTGCCGCACCAGCGCCGACGCGAGCTGCTGCACGGTCGGCGCCAGCACGGAGAGCATCAGGCGGTCAAGCATCGGCGTCCCCCAGTGCCAGCACCTGCGCGCCCGGCGGGATGTCGGCCGGGTCGTGCGTGACCAGCACGGCGGGCAGCCCGTGGCGCGCCAGCGTCTGCCACACCACGGCGCGCATCGCCGCCCGCCGCGCCGCATCCAGCCGCGAGAACGGCTCGTCCAGCAGCAAGGCCCGTGGCGCGGCCAGCAATGTGCGCAGCAAGGCGACCCGCTGACGCTGGCCGCCGGAGAGCTGGTGCGGGTGGTGCGCGGTGTGGTCGGCCAGGCCAGCGTCCCACAGCGCAGCCTCGGCGCAGGCCACGCGGTCGGCGCGGCGGCCGGCGGGCATCGCGAACAGCAGGTTGTCGAGAACAGTCATGTGGGGAAACAGCAAGTCGTCCTGGAACATCAGCCCGAGCCGCCGCGCCTCGACCGGCAGCGCGTGCAGCGGCACCTCGCCGAGCCACAGTTCGCCCATGGCCCGCAGCGGCGGCGCGGCCAGCCCGGCCAGGGCCTGCAGCAGCGAACTCTTGCCGCAGCCACTCGGCCCCGTCACCGCCAGCACCTCGCCCGGCGCGACCTCGGCGGTCACCGGCCCGACGAGCGGGCGGCCGTGCAGCGTCACCGTCACCTCGACCAGACGCAGCGCCGTCATGCCCGCACCGCCTGTGCCCGACCGACCGCACCCGCCAGCGCAAAGCCCAGCAGCGGCAGCAGCGCCTGCAGCACCGCAAAGGCCGCGCCCGTCGCGCGCTGACCGCCGGCGGACAAGGTCACCGCCTCGGTCGTCACGGTGGCGAGCCGGCCGGCGCCGGTGAACAGCGTCGGCAGGTACTGCGCCACGCTGACGGCGAAGCCCACCGCCAGCGCCGAGGCCAGTGGCGCAGCCAGCAGCGGCCGCTTCACCTGCCACGCAAACGCCAGCCGCGAGCGGCCGAGCGCCTGCGCCACCCAGGCGTGGCGCGGATCGAACCGCCGCCACGCCGGCAGCAGCGTCACCAGCACATACGGCAGCGCCATCCAGACATGCACCACCACCAGCCCGGCGAGCGTGCCATCCAGCCGCAGCGCCAGCGCGATCCGGTACACCCCGACCATCAGCAGCAGCCCGGGCACGACCACCGGCACGAGCGCGAAGGCCGTGGTGATGCGGTCCCAGGTCGGGGGTGTCGCCTCCAGCCAGAGCGCGGCGAGGCCGACCGACAGGCTGGAGGCCGCCAGCGCCACGGCCAAGGTCGTCCACACGGTCGCGGACGCGGTGCCGACCTGCGCCCAGGCAGACAGCGTCCACACCGTCGGCCACAGCGCCGGGAAGCGCCAGACGCCGCTGCACGACGCCACCAGGAGCGCCAGACCTGCCGCGACCCAGAGCGCGGTCAGCCCCGCCTGCGCCATCTGCGCCATGCCTGCTGCGGTGGGCGGGCGCAGGGTGGGTGTCGGCCGCGGGCCACGGACACGCCGCGCCTGCAGCACCGGCTGCGCGGCGCGGTGCATGGCCAGCAGCACGAGCGCCAGCGCCCCCATGACCGCCACGAGTGCCGCCGCGGCAGCCGCCCCTTGGGCGTTGCGCAGCGGATCCGCGTCCAGCAACCACTGCCACGCCAGCACCGCCAGCGTCGGCGGCGAACCCGGCCCGAGGACCAGCGCCATGTCCACCACCGTCAGCCCGTAGGCCGCCACCGCCGCGACCGGCCACCCCAGCGCCCCGCCCCACGCCGGCCACACCACGCGCCACCAGACCTGCGCGGACGTGTAGCCGAGGCTGCGTCCGAGCTGCAGCTGCTGCCGCAGCCGCACCGCCACATCCGGCCGCGCCAGCAGCGCCGCGATCGTCCAGAGCAGAAAGGGCGTCTCCTTGAGCACCAGCGCCAGCGTCAGGGCCAGCGCCTGCGGGTCGTTCACGGTGGTCCAGTCCGGCGGGGCGTCCCAGCCGACCAGTGGCGCGAGCAGCCGGGCGATCCAGCCCCCCGGCATCCACAGCAGCAACAGCCCGATCGCCAGCGCCGCGTGCGGCACCGCCAGCATCGCCGGCAGGCGCCGCTGCAGCGTCTGCCAGCGCGGATGGTCCCAGAGCTGCGTGGTCAGCCACAGGCTCAGCCCCGTGGCCAGCACCGTGCTGCCCAGCCCCGACACCAGACTGGCCTGCAGCGCCGGTCCGGTCTGCGGGTCGTCACACAGCGTCTGCCACGCCGCCACCGTGGCCGCTTCGCGCACGGCAGCCAGCAGCGCCAACCCCAGCGGCAATGCCACCAGCCCGGCGCAAGCCACCCAGACCACCCAGCGCGCCAGCCGCCATGCAGGCGGCGTCGGCGCACTCAGCGACCGTAGCGCCGCAGCCATTCCTGCTCGATCGGCTCGACCCAGGAACCATGCGGCTCGGGCCAGACCGGCGCCGGCTTGCGCACCGTGCCCGGCAGCGCACCGCTCTGGAACAGTGCCCGCTCGACCGGGGTGAGCCGATCCATTGCCAGCACGGTCGGGTCGCCCCACTGGCGCACGTCGGCCTTGCGGGCCTGCGCGGCGGGCGAGAGCAGGAAGTTGGCCACCACCTGCGCCGCCGCCTTGGCGCGGGCGTTGAACGGGATCGCCACGAAGTGCGTGTTGCCGACCGTGCCGCCGCTGTGCTGGTAGCTCACCACCGACGACGACAGCTTGCCCGCCAGCATCTCGCCCGCGGCCTCGTTGGGGTTGAAGGTCAGGCTGATCCACAGCTCGCCGTCGGCCAGCATCTGCCGGGCCGCCGCGTCGCTCGCGGGGAACTGCCGCCCTTGCCGCCACAGGTGCGGGTGCAGTGCATCGAGCGCCTTCCACAGCGGCGCGGTGACGCGGGCGAATGCCTCGGCGCTGTGCGGCCGGGTCAGCGCGGCGCGGTCAGCCGTGGTTTCCATCAGCACCTGCTTGACGAAGGTGGTGCCGTGGAACTGTGGTGGACGCGGGTAGGTGAACCGCCCTGGATGGCGCAGCGCCCAGGCGGTCAGCTCGGTGAGGTTGTCGGGCGGGGTGGTCACGCGCTGGCCGTCGGCGAAGAAGGTGAGCTGCGCCATGCCCCACGGCGCCTCCAGACCCTCGACCGGCTCGGAAAAGTCCAGCCTTGTCGTCGGCTTGCCCACCACATCGACGGCGGCGAACGCCGGCAACGCTTCCGCCCACGGGCCGAACAGCAGCCCCTCGCGCTTCATCGTCAGGAAGTTCTCGCCGTTGATCCAGACCAGGTCCACCGAACCATCGCCCACCCGACCGGCCGCCTTCTCCGCCCGCACGCGGCGGATCACCTCGGCGGCGTCGGTGATCTTGACGTGGTGCAGCGTCACGCCGTGCAGGCGCTGCAGCTCGCCCGCCGCCCATTGCAGGTAGGCGTTGATGCGCTCGCTGCCCGCCCAGGCGTTGAAGTGGACGGTCTGGCCGCGGGCTTCCGCCTCGACACGTTTCCAGGCCGTCGGGTCGCCCGCCGCCCATGCTGGCCAGGCGCCGGCGGCCGTGAGCGCCGCCACGACAGCGCGGCGGGACAAGCGTGGTGCGGAGACAGAGGGATTCACGGCGGACCTCAAGTTGAATGCAGCCGCGGATCATGCCCGAGCCGGGCGTCCAGCGACCACCGTCCCGGCCCCCACAGCACCAGCCCGACCAGCAGACTGCCCCAGAACACATGCAGCGCCAGCGCCGGCTCGGGCATCTCCGGCACGCTGAGCACCGCCACCACGTTCACCACCGACAGCCCCAGCGCCGCCAGCCGACCGCCCAGGCCGAGCACCAGCAGCACCGGCAGCACGATCTCGCCCGCCGTGCCGGCGAACGCCGCGAGTTCCGGCGGCAGCAACGGCACCTTGTACTCCTCAGTGAACAGCAGCAGTGTGGTCTCCCAGTCGCGCAGCTTGGTCAGGCCGGCCAGGAAGAAGACCTTGGCGACGAACAGCCGCGCCGCGAGCTGCGCCAGGGGCTGCAGCGATGCGCACAGGTCGGTGAAGCGGGCATGGGCGTGCCGCAGGGTGTCGGTCAGCATCGTCGGTCTCCAATGGGGGGAGTGGGATCAGTGTTCAGGGGCCAGTGCGTCGCGCAGGAGCGCAGCGGTCGGTGCATCCACGGCGACCACGCGCACCACCCAACCTTCCCGCCAGACGAGTGCGGTCTCGGCGATGGCGTCGGCCAGTGCGGCGCGGGCGTCGGCGAAGGGGTCGGGCTGCGTGGTCTGCTGCGGGTCGTGGTGGGCGCGCCAGATCGTCACCACCGGGTACGGGCTGTCCACCAGCGCCATCCCGGGAGCGGCCTGCAGCGCCTGCCCGTCCATCTCGACCTGGGTGCTGGTCGTGGCGTCCGCAGCCCCCTCGGCCTGGGTGACGGCGTTGTCCAGCCGCGCCACATCGGCCAGGTACGGCAGTTCGGCCAACTGCGGCGCTGCCGCCAGGAACGCCGGCAAGGCATCGCCCCACTGCGCCAGATCGCCGCGGCTCGGCGGGTGCTGGCGCCAGAAGGCACGGGCCATCGGCACGAAGGTGTCCTCGCCGAGCATCGCCTGGACGGTCGGGTAACGCGCCGCCAGCGCCCGCTCGGCGTTCACCGCAGCGTTCGCGGTGTAGACCGCCAGTCCGCGCGCCAGATCGGTCCGCGCCGGGGCCCGCATCCAGCCGCCAAGCGCGCCAGACTGGCCGCTGCGCAGTGCCTGCATCAGCAGCCGCTGGCGGATCTGCTCGCGGCGCAGGTCATCGGGGGTATCGCCAGGAGTCGGGTTCATGGGCACACCTCGCGCTGCAGCGCGTCCGCCTGGGCGGCTTCGTCGAGCAACACCGCCAGCGTCGGCAGGTCGGTGTCCCATTCGATCAGCGTGGGCACGGGTCCGTGCCGGCGCAAGGCGTGGGCGTAGACCTGCCAGACCGGCGGGTGGACACGGCTGCCGTGGTCATCGATGACCAGGGTGTCGGTTTCGGTATAGCCAGCCAGATGGATCTCGCCCGCCACACCGGGTGCAAGGCGGTCCACCCAGGCACAGGCACGCCGCACGGCGGCGGCTTCGCCATCCCCCTGGTTCAGCGCGTTGACGACCAGGTTGTTGACATCGAGCAGCAGGCCGCAGCCGCTGCGCTGCACCAGTGCATTGAAGAATTCGGGTTCGGCCAGCCCGTCGTCGGCCCAGCCGAGGTAGGCGCTCAGGTTCTCGACCAGGATCGGCCGGCGCAGCCGCTCCTGCACCTGCTGCACGTTGCGGACCAGGATCGCCAGTGCCGCGTCGGTGAAGGCGATCGGCAGCAGGTCGGCACCATGCCAGACCGATGCGCCCTGCCCCGGATCGACCCGGGCGAAGCTGGCATGGTCGGACACGCGCACCGGCTCGACGGCGGCCACCAGTTCGGCCAGCCGGTCGAGGTGCCACGCATCCAGCCCGCAGGCGCTGCCCAGGGACAGGCCCACGCCGTGGAGGCTGATGGCGTAGTCCTGCCGCAGGTCGGCGAGCACCGCCCGGGCCGCGCCACCGGGGGCAAAGTAGTTCTCGCTGTGGACTTCGAGAAACCCCAGCGGCGGGTGCTGCTGGCGCAGGGCCGCCGCGTGGGGCTGGCGCAGGCCGATGCCTGCAAGAGTGGGCGCAGGCATGGCGGGCGGCTTACTTCTTCATGCCCATCTTGGCTTCGTCGGCCGTCATGCCCTTCATGTCCTTGCAGGTGCCCTTGGGCACGTACTTCCATTCATCGGCGGCGTTGTCCATCTTGCTCTGGCCGGCGCAGGAGTGGGTGCCCGAGAGGTTGGCGCAGTCGTTCTGGCCGGCCTTGGCGATGCCGTAGCACTTTTCCTTGGACTGTGCGGCCGCCGGGGCCATGACGCCCAGGGCCAGCACGGAAGCGAGAGCGGAAGAGAGGATGAGGCGTTGGTTCATGTCAGTGACTCCAAAAAGGGACCGTGGTGTCCGATGATGACCGGACACAGCTCTGTCGGCGCACACCCGGCAGTCCTTACACTGTGGACAGGATTTTTTGAACACACCCATGAATGACTTCGCCCGACAGGTCCAGGCATTGCGCCCGCAGCTCCTGCGCTTTGCCCGCCACCAGTTGCGCAACGATGCCTGGGCCGAGGACGCGGTCTCGGACACGCTGCTGGCGGCGCTGGAAAAACCCCAGGCCTACACGGGCGCGGCGCAGCTCAAGACCTGGCTGATCGGCATCCTCAAGCACAAGGTCATCGACCAGATCCGCCGGCACCGGCGCGAAATCTCGACCACCTCCGACGACGAGGACCGGGAAGACCTGGATGGGCTGCTGTTCCGGCCCGATGGCCACTGGCAGGAGATGCCCACCGACTGGGGCAGTCCGAGCGCCGCCCTCGGTCAGCAGCAGTTCTTCGCGGTGCTGGAAGCGTGCATGGAGCGCCTGCCGGGCCAGCAGGGGCGCGTCTTCCTGATGCGCGAGTGGCTGGAACTCGACACCGACGAAATCTGCAAGGAAACCGGCGTCAGCGCGACCAATCTGTTCGTGCTGCTGCACCGGGCGCGGCTGAGGCTGCGCGAGTGCCTGCAGACCCACTGGTTCCAGCACCCCACCCCACCGGCCATGCCACCGACCGCCCCTTGACCGCCCCGTCGGAAACACCACCATGCGACTGAGATTGACCTGCAAGGAAACTGCCCGCCTCGTCCTGGAAGGCGAAGACCGCGCCTTGCCGCTGGGCGAGCGGGTGCTGGTCCGTGTCCACCTGGGCTATTGCCGCGGCTGCACCCGCTTCTCGCAGCAGGTCCGCCTGATGCGCGGGGCCATGCAGCACTGGCGACACGATGCCGATGGACACGACGAAGCCTCCACCACGCGACCGCCCGCGTCCTGATCAGCGCGCCGGCGGATGGGGCAGATTGGCGAGCGCCGCGTCGGTGACGGTCGGGCCGTCGTCCTGGCCATGCAGCGGCGTGGACGGCTTGAGCACGCGGTGCAGTGCCTTGCGCAGGGCGGTGGCCGGGGACAGCCGCCCCGTCAGCAGCCGGCGCACGACATCGAGCCCACGGCTCCAGCCGGCGTAGCTGCGCCCGGCCAGGGCGTCGCTGGGGGCCAGCCGTGCCAGCGCCAGCATCGGCCACGCCACCCAGAGCTGGCGCTGCGGGGCCGCGGCCTGGCGCAGGTGGCCGATCGCCGCTTGCCGCAGACCCAGCCCGAGCGCACGGTGCCCAGCGGCGAGGCAGTAGTGGCGGCGCAGGCGCAGGGTCTGCACATCCGTGCAGTCCGGTCCGGCGTACAGTTCGTCGAAGAAGTCCAGCTTGTTGACCTCGAAGCGGTAGGCGCCGCTGCCCGTGGCCAGGTGAGACTGCGCCAGCGGCTGGTTGCCGGCGGCGCGCTCGTACTTGATGGCCGACGGCACCGCGATCATGCTGGCGGAGAAGGCGCGGGACAACCGGGCGAGGAAGTGGTAGTCGGCGGCGCTGCGGGTGTGGGTGGCGAAGGGGCCGATCTGCGCGATGGCCTCGCGGGTGCACAGCGTCACGGGCAGCCAGTTCAGGTAGCCCCAGCGCATGTGGGGAAAGAGGTGGCCCTGGTAGAGCATGGCATCGCCCTGGCCCAGCGCCTCGACGATCTCGCGTCCCCAGGGGCCGACGATGCGCTTGCGTTCGTAGACACGCAGGTAGTCGTCCGTGACCCCGGTGGGCAGCAGCAGCGCACGCGAGCGGATCGCCCGGGCAAAACCACAGTACAGCACGCTGATGTCATGGCGGTCGTGCAGGATGGGCGTGGAGCCGTCACCGAGATCTTCCAGGAATTCCGTCGTCACCCACTGCCGATCGGGATGGGCGCGCAGATAGGCCGTGGTCAGCGCGAGAAAATGCGGCAGCCACTCGTCGTCGGAATCCAGGAACGTCACGAAGCGCCCGCGTGCCGCCGCCAGCCCCGTGTTGCGGGCGACATACACGCCCTGGTTCGGCTGCTCGATGTAACGCAGGCGCGGGTCCAGCCCGTCCAGCCGTTCGCGGGTGCCATCGGTCGAACCGTCGTCGACCACGATCAGCTCCCAATCCGCAAAAGTCTGCCGCAGCACGCTCGAAACCGCCCGGCCGATCACGTCCACACGGTTGAACGTTGGCAAAACAATGGAGACTTCAGGCATTTGTCAAGGATGTAAGCACCGAGCAAAAGGAAATTTCGCGAACCTGATCACGAACCATGGCACATCGCCAGCATGTCGGGATCGTAGTCGGTCCAAATCGGGCGGTCTACAATGTGGCGCTGACGGCAGCGAGGTTTCATATTGGATTCAGGCTAGTCTGCTCGTCCGATCGGTCGATCACTTGGGGAACACTGGGCCTCCGTCCGTGCCACGCATGCCCGAACACGCAATTTCCATTTACAGCGCCCGCCGACATGCCGTGGCGCCCGGAGTGAGGGTTTCAGGCGTTCCCATGGAAACTAATGGTTACGTATCGAATAATATCGATGCCTCGGGGATGCCACCCGAGCAGCGGGAGTCACTCGAATGATCAGGATCTCACGCCCGATTGCGCGCTGGTTCGTACAGGCGCGCTATCCATCGGGCACCAATCTATTGCCCATCCTGATGTACCACCGGGTATTGTCACAACCTGATCCATTGCAACCAGATGTTCCGCATGTCGCGCTGCTGGCCGAGCAGTTCCGGACGCTGGCCGGTGCCTTCAATGTGCTGCCACTGCACGAGGCGGCAGCAGCGCTGCAGAGTGGTGGATTGCCGCCGGGGGCGGCCTGCATCACCTTCGACGACGGCTACCGCGACAACCATGACCTCGCCCTGCCGCTGCTGCGCGAGTTCAGGCTGCCGGCCACCGTGTTCGTGGCCACCGGCTACCTCAACGGCGGACGCATGTTCAACGATTCGGTGGTCGAGACCGTGCGCCGCCTGGACACGGGCGAGATCGACCTGAGCCGGGTCGGACTCGGCAAGCGCCTGGTCAGCGACATCGCCTCGCGCCGCGTCCTGATCGCCGACCTGACCAAGGCCGTCAAGTACCTGGACCCGGAAGAGCGCGACCGGTTCTGCGAGGAGCTGTGCCACAAGGCCGGCTCGCGGCTGCCCGTCGACCTGATGATGGACGACTCGCAGGTCAAGGCCATGTCCGATGCCGGCATCGACATCGGCGGCCACACCGTGCAGCACCCGATCCTGGCCCGCGTCGAGGACGCCGTGGCCTGGCGCGAGATCGAGACCAACCGCGACGAGATCACCTCGCTGACCGGCCGCCCGCCCCTGTGCTTCGCCTACCCGAACGGCAAGCCCAACATCGACTACAGCTCGTCGCACGCCCGCATGGTGCACAAGGCGGGCTTCCTCGCGGCGGTGTCCACGGCGGTGGGTGTGGCCTCCCAGGACGCCGACCCCTTCCAGCTCCCCCGCTTCATGCCGCGCGAGCGCAGCGCAGCCCAGTTTGTCGCACGCATGCTGCGCATGAGCGCCCACAACCGCCGACAGGTCGCCGATTGATCGCCCGCCACAGTTACCATTTGTTACTTTACCCCTTGACCGGGGCCGCTCGCTCTGAAGGACGACGCATGGCAGGCACCTCACACACGCCCCCTCCGGCGGGCGGGGCGGCGCGATGAACAACCAGTTTGGCGCCAAGGCGATGCTGCGCTCTGCGCTGCTGATGACCGGCTCCACCTATGTCGCCTACGCGGCGGGCCTCGTGGCGAGCATGCTGGTGGCACGTGCGCTCGGTCCGGCCGATTTCGGACGCTACGCCTACCTGATCTGGCTGTCAGGCGTGCTGGTGCTGCTGATGAACCATGGCCTGACCACCTCGGCCATCCGGTTCGTCTCGGAGTCACTCGGCCGCGAGGACCACGCGGGTGCGCAGGCCCTGCACCGCTGGTTCCAGAAGCGGCAGGGCTGGTCGCTGCTGGCGGTCGGTGCCGTGTTCGTGGCGGGCTTGCCCATCCTCAAGCCCGCCGGCTGGGAGGGACACCTGGCCTTCTTTGCCCTGGTCGCCCTGCTCGCCTCGGGAGCGAAGGCGTGGTACCTCTTCAGCATCTCGGTGGCCAAGGGGCACGGACGCTTCGGCGTCGAAGCCAGCTCGGTCAGCCTGCTGAGTCTGGTCAATCTGGCCGGCGCGGCGCTGCTGTCCCTGCTGGGCGTCCCGCTGGAAGGCTTCATGCTGATGTTCCTGCTCGTGTCGGTGGCACACCCGATCATGGCGACCGTCCAGCTGCGCCGGGCCGACATCCGCAAGGGCGCTCGCGAGTGCGAGGAGACGCTGCTCCAGCGGGTGCGGCCCCACCTGTTCTGGACCATGGTCAGCACCTTCGTGTTCGCCTTCAGCAACAAGGCGGTCGAGACGTTCCTGCTCAACAAGCTGGTCGGGCCGGAGGCGGTGGGGTTCTTCACCATCGCGGCCACGCTCACACGGGGTGGCGTCGAGCTGCTCTCCACCGGCCTCGTCACCGTGCTGATGCCGATGATGGCCAACGCATTTGGTGCCGGTGGGCGTGAGCGTGTCCACCGCATCGCCGGGGATGCGGTGCGCTACTTCCACTTCCTCGGGCTGCTGCTGACCGGGGTGGGATTCTTCTGGGCCGGCCCGGTGATCTCGATCGCCTATGGAGACAAGTACCTCCCCGCCGCCTTTGCCCTGCAGATGATGGTCATCATCCGGGGCTTCACGCTGTCACACGCGGCGTTCAGCTCCTTGCTGTCCATCACCGACAACCAGCGCCTGCGGGCGGCCGAGTCGGTGTTTGCCGTGCTCGTGAGCGCCATCGCCGCCTGGTGGCTGGTCCCGCTCTACGGTCTCGACGGGGCCATCGTCGCCCACATGCTCTCGACTGCTGCGATGTTCCTGTTCTCCTTCGCCTGCGTGCGGGTGGTGCTCAAGGTGCCGCTGCCCTACGGCGACGTGCTGCGCATGACCGCGGCCTCGCTGAGCGCGGCCGCGATCGCGATGGGCGCGCTCGTCATGACCCATGACCCGTCCCCGCTGCACCAGATTCTGGTGGGTGTGCTCTATGTGCTGGCCTATCTGGCCTGCACGCTGGTCTTCAAGGTCTGGAACCAATATGACCTGGCCATGCTGGGCAATCTCGGCAACCGGATTCCGGCATTCAAGCGGCTGGCATTTCTGCTGGTTCCTTGGGCGCGGAATGTCTGACGGACCTGTCTTCATTGGTGAAAACTGAACACAAAGGGTAACGGGGGCAGAACTGTTGGGTTTTTGAATGGGAATTCTTCCCTTGCGGAACAACTTCTGAAAACATCACCAGGAGTATTCCAGAAACCCAGTTGCCCACATGGGCACTCCCGGAGCCCCACACATGCCAGGAGTCCGCGCCAGCCCGCCAGACCTGATCAGCGTCGTCATCGCCGCCTACAACGCCCAGCATTCCCTGCGGGCCACCCTGGACAGCCTGCTCGCCCAGACCTGGACCAACACCGAGATCATCGTGGTGGACGACGGCTCCACCGACCGCACCCCTGACCTGCTGGCCAGCTATGCGCCGCGGGTGCGCACCCTGCGCCAGCCCAATGGCGGCCTGGCGGCAGCCCGCCGAGCGGGCGTGGCAGCCGCCCGCGGGCGGTATGTCGCGCTGATGGACGCCGACGACCTCTGCCGCCCCGAACGCCTGGCGGTCCAGGCACGGGTGCTGGCGCGCTGGCCGGAGGTGGTGCTGTGCTGCAGCGACTTCGACGCCTTCGACGAGCACGGCCAGGTGAGCGCCGCGTACGCCAGCCGCTACTACACCATGCTGCGCCAGCACGCCCAGGGCATACGGGCCCTGCTCCCGAACGCCGAGACCGTGGACCTCGCGGGCTGTCTGCCCCCCGCCGGGGCTGCGCAAGACCCGCCAGACCAGCAGGCCGTGGTGTACCGGGGAGAGGCTTACCGGACCCTGGTCCACGGCAATTTTGTCCATCCCCCGACAGTCATGTTCCGACACAGCGTGCTGGCGGTCGTGGGCAGCTTCGAGCCCGAAGCGGGTTCGATGTGCGACTGGGACTGGGTGACGCGTGCGGCCAGGGCGGGCCAGGTGGCGTTCGTCGAGCGGGCGTTGCTCGACTACCGGCTGTCCGCCACGCAGATGTCAGCCCCCAGGCACCGCCTGCGCGCCAGCACCGACACGCTGCGGGTCGCCGAGCGCATCTGCCGGCGGGACGCCGCCCTCTACGCAGCCGAGCGGCCCCGTTTCCGGACCGAACTGGGGTTCTATTGCGCCGAGGCGGCCGACGCGCAGATCGACCACGACCGGGGACAGGCCGCCCGCCTGCTCGCACGCAGCCTCCTGTGCTTCGGCCATGCCAATGCGCGGACGCTGCGTGTGCTGGTCAAGCTGCTCACGCCGGGCTGGGCACTGACCGCCCGACGCCAGCGCAAGTCGCTTTCCAGCGCCTGAGCCTGCGCGCGCGGCCGGGGCGCTCAGCCGGCTGCGGCGTCCGGTGCAGGAGGTGGCGCCACGGCCGCCGCCGATGCCGCCTGGCGTTGCCGACGCCGCCGCAGCGCCGCCTCCAGATCGAAGCGCCACGCCCGCGTGCGCAGCGTGGTCCAGGTCATCGACTCGTCCAGCGTGGCCAGGTTGACCTTGTAGCGCGACTCGCCGGCCATGAAGTCGTACACCCGATGCCCGAGGCTGGCGTTGTGCTGCACGGCCAGGACATGGGCGACCAGTCCGGGCCGGGCGTGCTTGTCGATCAGGCCGTATTCCAGTCCCGACTGGTAGAAGCAGACCCGCCCGCCGCGCACGAAGCTGTAGAGATAGGCCAGGTCATGCACGCCCGCCGCCACGCGCAGCAGCTGCACGCCGCCGTCCAGCAGGTGCCGCTCCACCAGCGTGCGGTGGAAGCGCGTGAAGAAGGCGTTGCCGAAGGCGCCCGGCTCGCCCTGCGCCACCCAGTGCGCCTGGTGCAGCGCGGCGAGCTTGTCCAGCCAGTCCAGCCCCTGCGCCACCGTGGTCGCCGTCTCCAGCACCAGCGGCCCCAGGCGGGCGTACTCCTTCATGCTGCGGCGGATCTGCGTGCGGCTGTTGGCGCTGATCAGCTTGAGGAAATCGCCACCCGCATCACGCACGCCCTGCAGATCCACCGCATACGAGCGCCGCACCCAGTCCTCGCGGGTCACGTGACGCCGACTGCGTGCCTCGACGCCCGCTGGCCAGCCCGCACCCGCCAGCCCCGGCAGCGTCACCTCGGTCACGCCGCGCAGCTGGGCCAGCCAGTGGCCGAGCATGGCCGTGCGCACGGCGTCGGACTGCGTGCGGTCGAGCAGGAAGTCGTTGTGCTCGACGGTGAGGATGTCCAGCTCGGGTCGACCCGTGGCGTGCAGCCAGGCGGTGCGGCAGAACGGCAACCCGAAACGCTGGCGCACCGGCCCATCGACCACAAGCGCCAACCCGACGGTGCGCTCACCCTGTCGGCATTGCAGCACCTGGGGCTGCACCGTGTCGGGCAGCGTGTCGAGCCAGACACCGATCCAGCCCCAGGAGGTGAAGAAGCGCGGCTCGGCCTGGTCCTGCAGCGCCAGCCAGTCCGCCTGCAGTCGGGTCCGGTCGGACGGGGAGGCCAGCGGGGTCAAGGACAGGGTGTAGGCGGAGCGGTCAGCGGTCATGCAGGCGGGTCCATCGAGGCAGATGGCCCGGATTGTCACCGCTGCATCCGACCGCCCGATGACGCGGACCTTGGCTGGCCCCCCAGGCTCGCCAGCGCAGGCACCCGCGCCCCCTCACTTGCGCATCAGGGTGCTCTTGCCGAAGAGGCTTTCGATCAGATCGACGGCGAGTTCGGCGGTGCGGTTGCGCAGGTCGAACGCCGGGTTCAGCTCCACCACGTCCAGCGAAGCCAGCCGCCCCGTGTCGGCGATCATCTCCATGCAGAGCTGCGCCTCGCGGTAGGTCGGTCCGCCCGGCACCGTCGTGCCCACGCCGGGCGCGATGTCCGGGTCGAGGAAGTCCACGTCGAAGCTCACGTGCAGGTGGGTGTTGGCGTCCAGCGTGGCCAGCGCCAGCTCCATGGCGTGGCGCATGCCCATCTCGTCGATGTAGCGCATGTCGAACACCTCCAGATCCTGCTGGTGGACGAAGCGTTTCTCGCCCTCGTCCACGCTGCGG
>JAAFKB010000129.1 GCA_013299055.1 Sphaerotilus sp. | reverse complement strand
TGCCAGTCGATCAGGGCGGCCTGTTCGCCCCAGAAACCCTCGCGGTCTTCGATGGAGCGGCGGTGGAATTCGGCGTAATCGGTATGGGCGGTCATGGGCTGTCTCCGGGGACTTCTCGGGGTCGGGTTAATTCTTAATTCAAAATCATCCAACTGACTGACGGCTGTCAGACCGGTGGAAAGTCCGCATGGCGGCTGACGGGAGCAGGGCATCGGCTGCGCCGCAGGCATCCGCCCGCGGCGCGGGGTCCGGCCCGCCGGACCCCAAAAACACCTTGGCGCTACCGCGCACGGCCCTCCGGGCCGAAGACCTCCGGTGCTGGTACTGGGCTTGGAGACCTCAGGGCAAAACGGAAGCCGTGGAGCAGGATCCGGTCGTCGCGGGGCCACCCGTAGCGGACGGCCGAACGCGCGTCGCCGGGATGGTGGAACCACGACCCGCCGCGCACGGCACGCCCGGAGGAGCCTCCTTCACCGACGCCATCCAGTCGTTCCCGCCACACATCGTCACACCACTCCCACACATTGCCGTGCATGTCGTGTAACCCCCAAGGGTTGGGAGCATGGCGCTTGACCGGTGTGGTTGCCCCTTTGGAGCCATCCAGATCTCGATCACCCACCACATCGGCGTTGGCCCTGGTCTGGTCGAACTCGTCGCCCCACCAATAGGCGGTCGTGGTGCCAGCGCGGCAGGCGTACTCCCATTGCACCTCGGTCGGCAGGGCCGCCAAACCGGCGGTGGCGGGACACCACTGCGCCAGCCGGGCCAACCATTGCTGCGCGTCATCCCAGCTCACGCGCTCCACCGGCCGCTGCCCAGCCTCGTCACCTTGCTGGAACTGGCTCGGGTTGACCTGCAACTCGGCGACCTGGACCCAGAACGCCTGCGTGCAGGGGGTGTCGGCCAACCAGAAGCCCGACTCAACCATCTTGTGCAATTGCTCGCCTGGGTCGCCCATCAGAAACCCCTCCGGCCCGCTCGGCTCAATCCAGCGCAGGCGCTGCGTCACGCCATTGACGATCAGATCGGCCCACAGGCCACGGCGGTCACTGCCCCAGGACGAGGCCCAGAGGGGTGGCCAGTCGGCAACGGGGGCGCGCCAGCGGTCAGCGGCGGGCCAGGTCATCGACTGGTCTTCTTTCGTGGCGGTTGGCCCGACTTGCTGCGCAATGCGCCCTGCGGGCGCGGCAGGGCGCCTCCGGCGCCGGGGCGTCCCGCCCCGGTGGCAGGCCCTCCGGTCCCGCCACCCTGCCCTGGGCCTCCGGCCCCTGAGACTGGGCTAGGAGACCTCAGGGCAAGACGGAAGCCCTGGGACCGGTACCGGCGGGCGCGGTGCCACCTGAGGCGGGAGGCCGAGCGCGCGAGGACGGGATAGTAGATCCACGACCCGCCGCGCACGGCACGCACGGAGGAGCCAAGATCCCCACAGGGATCTCGCACCGGCTCGGATGCATAGGTCTCCCGATAGTCGAGACACCATTCCCGCACGTTGCCATGCACATCGTGCAGACCCCATGGGTTGGGCGGGTAGCGGTCCACAGGCGTTGTCTCCCTGTGCTGCTGCTTCCAGTTGGCGCGCTGGTCGTCGGGTTCGTCTCCCCACCAATAGGCCGTGGTGGTACCGGCTCGTGCAGCGTACTCCCACTGCGCCTCGGTCGGCAAGGCGGGCTGGCAACCCGCAGGCAGAAGCGCGGCCAGCCGCTGCAGGAAGGTCTCCACATCACCCCAACTGACGTTTTCGACCGGGTGGTTGCCTGCGCCCGGCCGCTGCTGGAACTTGCTCGGGTTCTCGCCCATCACGGCCATCCACAGCGCCTGGGTACAGGGCGTGTCGGCGAGCCAGTGGCCTTCGGTCAGCAGCACCTCGTGCTGGGGGTGTTCGTCGCCATGGCCGACCCCCTCGGGCGAACCCATGAGGAAGCGACCGGGCGGGATGTAGCGCATCCGCTGGCGCACGCCCTGGATCACCAGGACTGCACTCAACCCGTACTGGTCGATCCCCCACGCATCAGCCCAGTCCGGACAAGCCAACTCCTCGATCTGCACTTGAAACTGCTCGCCATGCAGCGTCAGCCGCTGCCCTGGCCGGCCAGCCTCGGCCAGCGGCACACACTCGGCATCCACCCCCACCTGCCAGCGCGAGCCGTCGGAATGCTCGACCAGAAACCCACCCGCATTCAGCAGATACCCCCGCCGAGGCAGGGTGCCCAGCGGCGGGCCGGATGGTTCGGGCCGCACAAGGCTCAGGGTGGTTTCGTATTCCTTCAAGAACCACAAGGGTTTCGGCTGGCGTGGCGCGGCCCACTGCTGCTGTGCTTGCCGTGCGTGCTGCAGGTCCAGCCCCGCCGGAATGTCCACACGTCCCGACAGCGCCCAGAGGTTGCGAACCCACTTGACCTGCGTTTGGACGAACAACGGGTCGCTGCCGGTGCGCGCCAGCAGATCCGCAGCGAACTGCCGCGCGCCCGTGTCGATGCCCCTCTGCGAGGCATGTTCCTGCGCCATGCGCAGCGTCCATGCTTCGGTCCATGTCGTGGCCTGTGCCAACGGTTTGCGCATCACCTGCCGGGCTTCGGGGCTGGCATGGGTGGCCCAGATCAGCACTTCGGTGGTTTCGGTGGAACGCCCCAAGCTGGCATGGTCCTGGGTGATGCGACGCAGGATCTCGCACTGCATGGCGGCGTCGAGTGCGGCGAAGCGGCGGCGGTAGTCGGGCGCATGTTCGGGCGACAGCGCACGGCTGACGTGGCTGCCGCGCACCAATGGCTGGCAGGCCCAGGCCAGCGCCTCCACCCCCGGCTCGGCGGCCAGCGCGGGCAGCGTCTGGCGCAGGCTGCGCAACAACTCGGGCGCCAGATGCAGGCAGACGCTGGCGCGCGTCAGCAACTCGTCGCGCAGCACGGCCTGGCGCTGGCGAACGGCCGCGCTGGATTCCGTCAGGGCCGGTGCCACGCTGCCGCGCTGGCGCCGCAGACGCTCCAGCCGGGGGGTCAGGCAATGCACCTCGGCCAGCGCCGAAATCGCCGGCGCCACCCACGCCGGCCCGTGCGGCACCCAGGCCGTCACCGCCACCCCGGCCGCGTCCCAGCGATGCAGCGCCCGCCGCCAGCGCCGGTTCGACCCGGCATGGCGCGCCAGCTCGCCCAGATCGGACAGCAGCAGCAACCGGCTGCCCGGCGGCACGAGCGGCTCGCCCGCGGGTGACTGCGGGTGCCCCTGCGTGTGCCAAGGCGCACCCGGCCAGCGATCCGGCCAGGCGACACGGGCGGCGTCCCATTCACACCAGACATCGTCCGGCCCTTCGTGAACGCGCCAGAGACGCAGCGAGACGCCACCATGCAGCCGATGCAGCTCGGCCACCAGACGGCGGTAGTCCTCGAAATAGGGCGTCAGACGGTCGGCCGCGTCCCACAGCACCACGATCTGGCGGCCCAGGCTCCGTTGCTCGCGTTGCGGCACCCGGCCTGCCAGACGGCGGCTCGCCACCTGCTGCACCAGCCGCGGCAGATCGACACCGCCGCGCCAATGCTGCAGCAGCGACTGGCGCAGGCGCGGCCACAGGCGCTCCCGCCGCACCAGGGGCGCAAACGGCAGGGGCTGGCCGCGTGGCGCGCAATCCTCGTCGCGCAGCGGTTGCACGGACGCCTCCGCCCACGCAACCGCCTTTGGCTCTGGCTCTGGCTCTGGCGGGTCACTCTCCAGGCGCTGGTCGAAGTGGGCGACGGCGAAGAAGCTGGCCTGCAGGCGCGGTCGGGCAGCAGCGGCCTGAGCCGACGCAGGCGTCGGCTTCG
Organism: Sphaerotilus sp.; assembly: GCA_013299055.1. Taxonomy (GTDB): domain Bacteria; phylum Pseudomonadota; class Gammaproteobacteria; order Burkholderiales; family Burkholderiaceae_C; genus Sphaerotilus. Next base: position 4,209 of record JAAFKB010000129.1, on the reverse strand, counting down.
CGGGTTCGATGGGTCCATCCGTTGATTCGAATGCAGCAGCAGAGACGCCAGCCTCTGGCAGCGGCGAGAAGCCCAGCAGATCCGCATAGCGCCCGCCAGCCGCCTCGTCCAATGCCCACAGCGCACGCAGCAGATCCGCGCGACCGGTGCCGTTGGGTCGTGCCGACATGGGTGTTCAGCGCGCGCGCTTGCGGGCGGACTTGACCGACGGGTCCGCCGCCGCATCCGGGGAGGTTTCGGCAATCACGGCCGGGCGCTGCGTCAGCTCCGGATGCCCTTCGACGTGCCCGTGCTTGCGGTAGACATAGGTGTTGAGCCGCGCCAGCCAGGTCAATTGCCCGGGCGTGTCACCCGGTGCCAGTTCATGCAGCGCGTACAGCAGGTCCAGATATTCCGCCACACCGGGGGGTGGCAAACCTGCGTCCAGCGCCGCCCGCCGGTCCTCGCAGAGCTGGCGGGCGGCTTCGGCCAGCACCTCGGCCGCCACCAACGCTTGGGAGCGCACCCCCTTGACCTGCCCGAAATGGGCACGCCCGCGCTGCATCAGCCAGTCCAGGTAGTGGTCCGCCGCCACCCCCAGCGTCAGCACCACGCAGCGGCGCAGGAACGCCGCGGGCAGCTCCCGCTCCTCATTGGTGGTGAAGATCACGAGCGGCAGGGGCTGGCCTTGCAGATCCCCGCCGATCACCCGCCCGAGCGCCGGAATGCGGAAGCTGCGCTGGCCCAGCACCTCCAGCAGCGCATTGGGCAGATCGGACTCCGCCTTGTCGATTTCGTCGATCAGCAGCACCTGCCCGGCGGGCACTGGCTGGTCGGCGTCGGCCCGCCCGCTGCCGTGTCCGCAGGCGCTGTTCCAGTCGAAGACGCGCCACAGCGGTCCAGGCTCCCAGTAGTCGGCCTCGTGCTCGCCCAGCGTGCCGGCGGTGGTCTGCAGCGACTGCGCATCGGCCAGCCGCTTGACCGCGTCGAAGCGGTACTGCAGATCCTGCGCCTCATAGCGGGAATGGATCGTGGTCGATTCGAAGCGCCACGCCAGGTGCTGGGCCGCTGCGCGTGCCAGTTGCGTCTTGCCAGTGCCCGGCTCACCACGCACCAGCAGGGGCCGTCTGGCCGCCAGCGCCAGCTCCAGCGCGTCGATCTCGCGCTGCGACCACTGGTGCCAGGATTCGCTGCATTCCGCCGTCTTGGGCAGGTGGGTGACTTGCCCGTCCTTGAGCTTGTCGAACTTCGGCATCACACGGCTCCTGTGGCATCGGGCTGAATCGCCTCCAGAAGATCACGGCCGATCTGCGTCAGGACAGCATTGCGTTCGGCTGGCTTGCAGGTTTCCAGTGCCTTGGCCGTGCTGGTCATCTTGATCTGCAGCCGCGCGAGGTGCGGATTGACTTCCCACAGGCAGTCTCGCAACAGCACCGGGTACAGCCGCAGGCCGCCGCCCTGGTGCTTCTCCAGCAGGTCCACCATTTCCTTGCGCTGGATGAACTTCGATGACAGGAATTCGTCGGAGATCAGCAGCAGCGCGATCTGGCAATCCTTCAGCGCCTGATCAATCTCGGCAGACCAGTCGTCCCCCGGCTTGATGCGGGTGTCGTCCCACGGGTCCAGCAACCCTGGCGTCTGCAGGACCGCCAGCTTCTTCTGGAACATGGGCAGCCATTTCTTCTTGTCGGCGTGCGAGTAGCTGATGAAGACCTTGGTGCGTTTGCTCATCGTTGAATCTCCTTCTCCTTGCTGGACATCGACCGCAGCGCCGCCATGCACCCGCGTGATGATCTCTTCCAGATGCTGCAGCAGGAATCCCTGCAATTCCTCGAACCGGGCGTCTGCAGTGGCCGCCGCAGTGGGATCGACCGCAAAGCACTCGATGCCAAAGGTGTCGCGCAGCCAGAGGCGCGTGCCACCGTCGAGGCCGACGTTCGCCCCCTGCTGGAAACCGAATGCAGGTCTGGCCCCACCCCGTTCCACATGCACCTGCAACCAATCATCCAGGTCATCGTCACGGAGAACGCCGCGGCGCTTGACGACACCCAGCTGATCGAGTCTGGCCGATTCCGGGCAATGGCGATCGCCACCACGCACATGATTCAGATGCGCCATCACCTCGGCCTTGACCGCTTGCTGGGCGTCGGTCCAGCCGAATTCCTGCGGCGGCAGATCGCTCAGCAGATTCAGCGCCGCCGGCTTGCCCGATGCATCGAGTACCAGCTTGACGTGCAGCTTGAGCCACGCCGCCGCCACCATGCAGGCGGCCAGCCGGTTGTTCATGGGCAGGACCAGCAGATCCCCCGCCGGTGCAGCCGGGGCCAGTGGCTGCTTGTCCTCAATGTCCTGCTGGATACGTCGCTCGCACAGCACCATGGTCATCAGTTCGACCAGTTCAACAACCCGACTGTGAACACCCGTGATGGTCCTGGCGGCTGGCCAGTTCAGTTCGGCGACGACGTCAGCAATGCCGATGAGCGCCCGGTTCGGGCGCGGGCAGGTCAGGCAATGCTGGTAGATCGCTTCACCCGACAGCTTCGGAAGCTTCGCTCCGGCGGCCCAGCGCGCGAAGAAGGCATGCTGTGCCACGGTGGGATCGGACCACGTCCGCTCGATCGCCTCTTGCAGCGCCTGCTGAAATCTGGATGGCGTGACGGCCTTCTTGCGTGTGGCCATGACCTGTGCTCCCCCACTGTTGTTTTGTTTTGCGCCAGATCCGCGATTCCCGTGAACACGGTCAAGCGGCTGGCTGGCATGGGCGGCAAGCATAAAGAGGCTGCCGTCAAGAGGCAACCCGACCCCGAAAACAATTCGGGCCGCCCGACGCCATTCGCCGAGCGGCCCGCAGCAGACCGGCTACACCGGAACGCTCAGCTCATCCAAGCACCGCGATCACCTCCGGCGGCGCCTGCACCAGCTCGATCAGCACGCCTTCACCACCGATCGGGAACTCGTCGCTCGCCTTCGGGTGGATGAAGCAGATGTCGAACCCGGCCGCGCCCTTGCGGATGCCGCCCGGCGCGAACCGCACACCGTTCGCCGTCATCCACTCGACCGCCAGCGGCAGGTTGTCCACCCACAGGCCGACGTGGTTCAGCGGCGTGGCGTGGACGGCGGGTTTCTTGTCGATGTCCAGCGGCTGCATCAGATCGACCTCGATGGCGGTCGGGCCGTCACCGAGGGCGCAGATGTCCTCGTCCACGTTCTCGCGTTCGCTGACGAAGGTGCTCTTGACCGACAGGCCGAAGATGTCCACCCAGAGGGACTTCAGGCGCTGCTTGTCGGGGCCGCCGATGGCGATCTGCTGGAGTCCTAGGATCTTGAAGGGTTTGGTCATGGCGTGTTCATGAGGCGTGTTTGGGGCGGTAGACCACGCCGGGCAAGCCTTGCAGGTCCACATCCTGGGTGTAAAGCGCCGCGCCATGGGCCTGCGCGGTTTGCCAGATGATGGCGTCGGCCATCGCAAGCTTGTGTTCGACAGCCGCCGCAGCCGCCTGCCGACAGATCGCACCATCGACTGGCGCCGGTCGGGCCAATGACAGGAATGCGTAGCCCTTGGCCTCGAACTCGGCGCCGTAGAGATGCTTCAGCCGGCGGCAGACCTCGTACACCACGACCGCCGGCACAAGCACCTGCTTGGGATCTTCGAGGGCGCTGGCAAAGAAGGCTGCATTCACATCATCGGTGAAGTAGGACAGCCAGCCACAGGAGTCCACGACGATCACTTGGCAGGGCTCCGAGCGGCTGGCCGAATCCACGGGGCATCCGGCTGCGGATCACAACCGCCCGGCCAGTCAGGCCCTTCCGGATCGGACGCGACGTCGGTCACGTCCACACCCGGTATCGCAGGCAAAAAACCCCGCGCGGCGCGAATGTCCAGTTCAGGTTCGACCACCAGACGCCCCACGCTGTCCAAGCTGAGTTCCACCCGCTGACCTGGGCGCAGCTTGAGTGCCTCCCGAAGCACCTTGGGAATGACGATCTGGTATTTGGGTGACACGGCAACACTGGTCATACCGATGCTCCTTCGTACAACGATCTGGTCATCGTAGCACCGTGATTTCATCGTATGACGGCGAAATCACGGCACACCCTGACATCACTCGAACCGCAAGATCGGCTGGTCCACGCTCAGGCTCTCGCCCTTCTTCGCGAGGATCTCGGCGACCACGCAGTCCTGCGCGGCGACGAGGATGTTCTCCATCTTCATCGCCTCGATCACCGCCA
>JAAFKB010000128.1 GCA_013299055.1 Sphaerotilus sp. | reverse complement strand
GCCGAGCCGCTGTCGATCGGACTGCACGCCGTCCACCGCGCCGGGCCGTTGCTGGGCGCCACGGTGCTGGTCACGGGCGCGGGCACGATCGGCTGCATGGCGGTGATGGCCGCACGGCTGGCCGGCGCGCAGACCGTCGTCGTCAGCGACCCGACGCCGCGTGCCCGTGCGCTGGCGCTGACCGTGGGTGCGGATGCCGTGGTCGGTTCGGACGATGAACTGCAGGCGTGGCGCGACCGCGTGGACATCGCCATCGAGGCGGCCGGCCACCCGGCCGCACTCGCGGGCGCCTTCGGCGTCGTGCGGCGCGGCGGGCGCATCGTGCAGGTCGGCACGTTGCCCAACGACATGCCCTTTCCCGCCAACACGCTGATGGCCCGCGAACTGGACTACGTGGGTGCCTTCCGCGCGGACCGCGCCTTCGACTGGGCGGTGCAGGCGCTGCGCAGCCGGCGGGTCGATGTGCGTCCGCTGATCACGGCCAAGGTGCCCCTGAGCCGGGCGAAGGAAGCCTTCGACCTCGCGCTCGACCGCAACGCCAGCACCAAGGTGCTGCTGGTGCCCGACAACTGATTCCCACACCGACAACCGGAGACAACGATGACGCTGACCAAAACCCTCGGCCCCCTGGCCTTCGCTCTGGCCGCCGGCCTGCTGGCGGCCTCTCCCGCCAGCGCACAGACCAAGCTCAAGTGGGCGCATGTCTACGAGACCTCGGAAGCCTTCCACAAGTGGTCGGTCTGGGCGGCCGACGAGATCAAGAAGCGCAGCGACGGCCGCTACCAGATCGATGTCTACCCCGCCTCGCAGCTCGGCAAGGAAAACGACATCAACCAGGGCCTGTCGCTCGGCACCGTGGACATCATCATCTCCGGCTCCAGCTTCGCGGCCAAGGCGTTCCCGCGCATCGGCGTCACCTACTACCCCTACACCTTCCGCGGCCCCGAGCACCTGCTGGCCTACACCCGCAGCGACATCTACAAGGAACTCACCGCCGGCTACGAGCAGAAGACCGGCAACGAGATTGTCGCCACCACCTACTACGGCACCCGCCACACCACCAGCAACCGCCCGATCACCAAGTGCGCGGACATGAAGGGGCTGAAGATGCGCGTGCCGGACGTGCCGGCGTACCTGGCGATGCCGCGTGCCTGCGGGGCGAACACCACGCCGATCGCCTTCGCCGAGGTGTATCTGGCCCTGCAGAACGGCACCGTCGAGGCGCAGGAAAACCCGCTGCCCACCATCGAGGCCAAGAAGTTCTTCGAAGTCCAGAAGCACATCGTGCTGACCGGCCACATCGTTGACCACCTCAACACCGTGGTGGCGGGCGGCGTGTGGAAGAAGCTCTCGGAAGCCGACCGCAAGCTCTTCACCGACGTGATGCTGGAAGCCGCCGGCAAGGCCACGCAGGAAGTCGCCGGCCGCGAGCGTGAACTGGCCGCCGTGTTCCGCAGCAAGGGCATCGCCGTCAACGAGGTCAACACCGCCGAGTTCCGCGACACGGTGCTGAAGAACGTGCCCTTCGAGCAGTTCGGCTACCAGAAGGCCGACTGGGAGCGCATCCAGGCGGTGAAATGACCTCCGGCCTGCACACCGGCGCCGAGGCTCCCGAGGCCATCGTCGCCAGCTTCGCCGAAGCCGACGCGCAGGCCGCCGCCGTGGACCTTTCGGGGTACTCGGTGGAGGACTGGGTCTGCCTGGTCTTCTTCTGGACCATGGCGCTGCTGGTGTTCCTGCAGTTCTTCACCCGCTACGTTCTCAACGACTCGTTCGCGTGGACCGAGGAGCTGGCGGTGTACTGCCTGATCCCGATCGTCTTCATCGGCGCAGCGGCGTGCGTGCGGCGGATGCGGCACATCCAGGTGAACTTCCTCTACCGCTACCTCGGCGCCGGGGCAGGGCGGGTGCTGTCCGGTGCGGTGGATGTCGCCTGCGTGCTGTTCTACGGCTACGCCACCTGGCTGGTGGCGCGCTACACGCTGGCGGTGGGCGACGAGCCGATGACCACCGTGCCGTGGAGCAAGGCGATCCTGTACTGGCTGGCCTGCGCGGGCTTCGCGCTCATGGCGATCCGGGCGCTGCAGGTCGCGTGGCAGAACCACCGGCGCGGCTACTCGGCGCTGCAACGGCCAGAAGCCTTCGACGAAACCGAAGGCTGAACTTTCCTTCTGGATTCTGGAGTTCCCATGTTCCTGCTGATCGCCAGCTTCCTCGGCCTGATGGTCTGCGGCGTGCCGGTGGCCGTCGCCATGGCCGGCGGCTCGCTGGTCTACATCCTCGTCTCCGGCACGGTGCCCGACATCGTGCTCGCCCAGCGCATGATCGCCGGCATCGAATCGTTCCCGCTGCTGGCCGTGCCCTTCTTCATCCTGGCCGGCAACCTGATGAACATCGCCGGCATCACCGGTCGCATCTACGACTTCGCCGTGGCGCTGGTCGGCTGGATGCGCGGCGGCCTGGGGCAGGTCAACATCGTCGGCTCGGTGGTTTTTTCCGGCATGTCAGGCACGGCCATCGCCGACGCGGCCGGTCTCGGCTCCATCGAGATCAAGGCGATGAAGGACCACGGTTACCCGACCGAATTTGCCGTCGGCGTCACGGCGGCGTCGGCCACGCTCGGGCCGATCTTCCCGCCGTCGCTGCCCTTCGTGATCTACGGGATGATGGCCAACGTCTCGATCGGCGCGTTGTTCCTCGCCGGCATCCTTCCTGGCCTGTTCATGACCGGCTTGATGATGCTGACGGTGGCGTATTTCGCCCGCCGCAACGGCTGGGGCGGCGACGTGGCGTTCGACTGGAAGCGCCTCGGCGTCGCGGCGCTGGAGATCGGCATCGTGCTGGCCTTCCCGCTGGCGGTGTGGGGGATGACGCGCAACGGGGTGTCGCCCAACCTCGCCGCGGGCATCGCGTTTGCCGTGCTGCTGGGGCTGGACTGGCGCTTCAACTTCTCGGCCGTGATGGCGCTGATGGCCCCGGTGATCCTGATCGGCGGCATGACGATGGGCTGGTTCACGCCCACCGAAGCGGCGGTCGCCGCCGTGCTGTGGGCGCTGTTCCTCGGGCTGGTGCGCTACCGGTCGATGTCGCTGAAGGGGCTGGTCAAGGCGACGTTCGACACCATCGAGACCACCGCCTCGGTGCTGTTCATCGTCACCGCCGCGTCGATCTTCGCGTGGCTGCTGACCACCACGCAAGCCGCGCAGGCCCTGGCCACCGGCATCCTGGCCTTCACGCAGACGCCCTGGGTGTTCCTGCTGCTGGCGAACCTGCTGATCCTGTTCGTCGGCTGCTTCATCGACACCATCGCGGCCATCACCATCCTCGTGCCGATCCTGCTGCCGATCGTGCGCCAGCTCGGCATCGACCCGGTGCAGTTCGGCCTGATCATGACGCTGAACCTGATGATCGGCCTGCTGCACCCGCCGCTGGGCATGGTGCTGTTCGTGCTGGCGCGCATCGCCAAGCTGTCGGTGGAGCGCACGACGATGGCGATCCTGCCGTGGCTGGTGCCGCTGATCGTCGCGCTGCTGGCCATCACCTACATCCCCGCCATCACGCTGTGGCTGCCGCAGCACCTCGGATTGCTGAAATGAAAATCACCGCCGCGCGCGTCATCGTCTGCAGCCCCGGCCGCAACTTCGTGACCCTCAAGATCGAGACCGACGAGGGCCTCACCGGCATCGGCGACGCCACCCTCAACGGCCGCGAGCTGTCGGTGGCGAGCTACCTCGACGACCACGTCATCCCCTGTCTGATCGGCCGCGATCCGCACCAGATCGAGGACATCTGGCAGTACCTCTACAAGGGGGCGTACTGGCGGCGCGGCCCGGTGACGATGAGCGCCATCGCCGCCGTGGACACCGCGCTGTGGGACATCAAGGCCAAGGCGGCCGGCCTGCCGCTGTACCAGTTGCTCGGGGGCGCGAGCCGCACCGGCGTGATGGTCTACGGCCACGCCAACGGCCGCGACACCGAACAGACGGTGGACGAGGTGCTGCGCTACCGGGACATGGGCTACAAGGCGATCCGGGCGCAGAGCGGCGTGCCGGGGCTGGAGAAGGTCTACGGCGTGGGAAAAAGCACGGTGTTCTACGAGCCGGCCGACGCCGACCTGCCGAGCGAACACGACTGGTCCACCGAGAAATACCTGCGCCACACGCCGCAGCTCTTCGACCAGGTGCGCGCCGCCGTCGGGCCGGACATCCACCTGCTGCACGACGTCCACCACCGCCTCACGCCGATCGAGGCGGCGCGGCTCGGCAAGGATCTGGAGCCGTTCCGCCTGTTCTGGATGGAGGACGCCACCCCGGCCGAGAACCAGGACGCCTTCCGCCTGATCCGCCAGCACACGACGACGCCGCTGGCCGTGGGCGAGGTCTTCAACACCATCTGGGACTGCAAGGGCTTGATCGAGAACCAACTGATCGACTACATCCGCACCACGGTGGTCCACGCGGGCGGCATCACCCACCTGCGCCGCATCGCCGATCTGGCCTCGCTCTACCAGGTGCGCACCGGCAGCCACGGCGCCACCGACCTCTCGCCGGTCTGCATGGGCGCGGCGCTGCACTTCGACCTGTGGGTGCCGAACTTCGGCATCCAGGAGTACATGCGCCACACCGACGAGACCGACGCGGTGTTCCCGCACGCCTACACCTTCCAGGACGGCTTCATGCACCCCGGTCAGGTGCCCGGCCACGGCGTGACGATCGACGAAGCGGTCGCCGCGAAATTTCCCTACCAGCGCGCCTACCTGCCCGTGAACCGGCAGCAGCACGACGGCACGCTGTGGAACTGGTGAGGCAGCGACCCGCATGACGCCACGTTTGCATCCTTCCAGCCTGGACACGCTGCCCGCCGCTGTCGCTCGCCCGGCTTTTGACCGCTACGCGTTGCAGCCCGGCATCGTCCATCTCGGCATCGGCGCCTTCATGCGCGCCCACCTTGCGCCGATCACCGAGGCCGCGCTGGCCGCCGGGGACACGCGCTTTGGCATCGTCGGCGTCTCGCTGCGCCAGCCCGACACCCGCGACGCGCTGGCGCCGCAGGATGGCCTCTACACGCTGGCCGTGCGCGATGCCGACGAACACGGTCGGCGCCGCGAACGATTGCAGGTCGTCGGCGCCGTGCTGTCGGTGCTGGTCGCGCCGGAACACCCGCAAGCCGTGCTGGACCAGATCGCCGACCCGGCCACCCGCATCGTCAGCCTGACCGTGACCGAGAAGGGCTATTGCCTCGACCCGGCCACCGGGCGGCTGCGGCGCGACCATCCCGACATCGCCCATGATCTGGTGCAGTCGGCGGACGCGGTGGCACCGGTCAGCGCCATCGGCTTCCTCGTGCGCGGACTGGCGGCGCGGCGGGCGCAGGGCAGGGGGCCGGTCACGCTGCTGTCGCTCGACAACCTGCCTGCGAACGGCCACACGCTGCGCGGTGCCGTGCTGGCGTTTGCCGAAGCGGTTGATCCGTCGCTGGCGCTGTGGATCGACACGCACTGCACCTTTCCCTGCTCGATGGTGGATCGCATCGTGCCGCGCACCACCGACGCCGACCGCGACGCGATCAGCACGGCGCTCGGTTTGCGCGATGCGTGGCCGGTGCTGGGCGAATCCTTCCTCGACTGGGCCGTGGAAGACCGCTTCGCTGCCGGTCGGCCGGACTGGACGCTGGGTGGCGCCCGCTTTGTCGCGGCTGCCGAACCGTGGGAGCACCTCAAGCTGCGCATGGTCAACGGCACGCACTCGTGCATCGCCTACCTGAGCGTCATGGCCGGCTGGACGACGGTGGACATGGCGATCACGCAGCCGGATCTGCGCGCGTTCATCGAGGTGCTGATGCGCGAGGAGATCGAGCCGACGCTGCCCGATCTGCCCGGACTGGACCTGGCCGCCTACCGCCAGAGCCTGTTGCAACGCTACGCCAACCCGGCGCTCGCGCACCGCACCAAGCAGATCGCGATGGACGGCTCGCAGAAACTGCCGCAGCGCCTGCTCGGCACCGTGCGCGACCGGCTGCGGGACGGGTCATCGGTGGCGCGGCTCGGGCTGGCGGTGGCGGCGTGGCTGCACTTCCTGCGCGGCGTGGACGAACTCGGCCAGCCGTACCCGATCGACGACCCGCAGGCCGAGGCGCTGACCGCGCTGCACCGCGCCACGATCGGCCAGCGGCTGGACCGCGAGGCAGTGGGCGCGATGCTTGGGCATGCACCCGTCTTCGGCGATCTGGCCGGCCGTGCGCCGCTGGTGGATGCGGTGTGCGTGGCGCTGCAATCGCTGGCGTTGCGCGGCGTGGCCGGAACGCTGCGGCAGTGGGCCGAGTCGGGAGAACACGCATGAATGCGTCGGCTTTCGACGTGCTGTCCATCGGCGAGACGATGGCGATGCTGGTCGCCGACGCGCCGGGGCCGCTCGCGCAGGCGCAGCATTTCAGCAAGCGGCTGGCCGGCGCCGACACCAACGTCGCGATCGGGCTGGCGCGGCTCGGACTGCGCGTGGGCTGGATCAGCCGGCTGGGCACGGACTCGTTCGGCGCTTATGTGCGCGCTTCGATCGAGGCGGAAGGCATCGACACCTCGCAGGTCGAGACCGACCCGACGCGCTCGACCGGCTTCATGCTCAAGACCCGCAGCGTCGATGGCCGCGACCCGGCGATCGAGTATTACCGCCGAGGCTCTGCTGCCAGTCAGCTCGACCCGCAGCATTTCGACGCCGCCTGGGCGCTCCAGGCCCGCCACGTCCACGCCACCGGCATCACGCCCGCGCTGTCGCCGGCCGCCTGCGAACTCGTCGCGCTGGCGATGCGCAGCTTCCGCAGCAGCGGTCGCAGCGTCTCGTTCGACCCCAACCTGCGCCCGACCCTGTGGCCCGACACCGCGACGATGCGCGACACGCTCAATGCGCTGTCCGCCCACGCCGACTGGGTGCTGCCCGGCATCGAGGAAGGTCGCCTGCTCACCGGCCGCGACACGCCCGACGCCATCGCCGACTTCTATCTCGAACGCGGCGCCCGTGCCGTGGTCGTCAAGCTCGGTGCCGACGGCGCGCATGTCCGCACCGCCGAAGGCGTGTCGCTGCACGTCCCCGGCGAGGTCGTCCCGGTCATCGTGGACACCGTGGGTGCAGGCGACGCCTTTGCGGTCGGCATCATCAGCGCCCGGCTCGAAGGCCGCTCCTGGCCCGATGCACTGCGGCGGGCGAACTGGATCGCCTCGCGTGCCCTGCAGGTGGTCGGCGACATGGAAGGGCTTCCGATGCGCCACGCACTGCCGGCTACATACTGACTTCACAAAATCCCACAGAACGCGCATATTCGACCTTCTTGCAAGGAGGCCCATGTCACGCACCGCACTGTCTGCCCCAGTGTCCCTTCGCCGTCCGAGCGAGGCCATCGACGCGCTGGACCGTCTGGCTGAATGGGCCGGTGCCGCGCTGGGGCCTGACGTCGGCATCAGCTTCCAGCCTCCCGCCGCCGTGCCTGCTGGCCAGCGCCTGGTCGATCTGCACGCCCTCGCGCTGACTTCGCACCCCACCTCGCGCGATCTGCGCGCGCCGCAGGTCCGCTTCGATCTGCGGGTGCTGGTGACCGCCTGGGCCCCGGACCCAATGGTCGCGCACCAGGATCTCTGCGACCTGGCTTTCGCCGCAACCGATGCGCCGCTGTTCCAGCTCGACCTCGACGCATTGGCCGATCTGCCCTGGGCGGCGCTGGGCATCGGGCCACGTCCGGCCTTGCTGCTGCGCGTGCCGCTGCAGCGGCAGTGGATGCTGGCCCCCGTGCCGCGTGTGCGCGAACCGCTGGTGATCAGCACCACTTCCGTCATGCCGCGATGAACATGCAGGAGAACGAACATGGCAACCTCTTATCTGGCCCCTGGTGTCTACGTCGAGGAAGTCGCCTCCGGCGGACGGCCGATCGAGGCCGTAGGAACCAGCACGGCTGGCTTCGTCGGCGTCGCGCCCGACAGCACTGCGCACCCCAACCAGGTGATGGCGGTCAACAACTGGTCAGAATTTCTGCGCCAGTTCGTCAAGCCGGACACCACCCAGTACAACGCGCTGGCGCAGGCGGTCTACGGATTCTTCCTCAACGGCGGCAGCCGCTGTTACGTCGTCAACGTGGGGGCGCAAGGTGCGATCGTCGGCGATGCACGCGGCCGACGCGGACTGGATTTGCTGGAGAGTGTCGATGACGTGGCGATCGTGGCCATCCCGGGCTACACCGACCCGGCCTCGCACGATGCGGTGCTCTCGCACTGCGAGAAGCTGCGTGACCGCTTCGCCGTGCTCGACACCCCACCCCTGCGCGATGGCAACTCGGTCGCGCAACTGACCACG
>JAAFKB010000127.1 GCA_013299055.1 Sphaerotilus sp. | reverse complement strand
CAGCGCCCCCGGCGGCGCCCGGCGCAAGGCGAGCCGTGGCACCCCCTGCGGCGCGTACTGGTAGGCCAGCGTGTGGTCACTCCCGGCGTAGGCCGACTCGGAGATGCCCCAAGGGACGCCTTGTCCGGCCGCGAAGTCGATCTGCTCGCGCAGCGCGGCGTGGCAGGCTTCGCGCAGCACGCTGCCGTGCGGCTCGTCGAGCACCAGACTGGGCATCAGGTACTCGAACATCGAGCCGGACCACGAGCGCAAGCCCGCGTGCGCGCCCACGGCGTAGAAGGGCCGCCCGAGCGCCGCCCAGTGACCCACCGGCACATCCCCCTTGGCGATCGCCAGCAAGCTGGTCAGGCGCGACTCGGACGCCAGCAGATCGTAGAAGCCCGCGTCGAGCTGCTGCTCGGCGACGCGGTAGCCGATGTGGAGCAGGTGGCGCCGGGGGTGGTAAAGGAAGCGGAAATCGGCCGCCCAGGCGAGCTGTTCGCAGGTGGCCGCCACCGCGTGCAGGCGCTGCACGGTGTCGGTGGCCTCGGCTGAACCGGCTGCACGGGCCGTTTGCAGATCCTCGGCCACCGCCAGGCAGGCTTGTGCCACCGCCAGCAGGTGCCCGCTCAGGTTGCCGCTGTCCACGGTGGACACGTAGCGCGGCAGCAGCGCCTCGCCCGTCTGCGTGTCGTACCAGTTGAGGAAGTGGCCATGGTGACGCTCCAGCGTGCCCAGCGTCGCCAGGGTGGACTCCAGCCGCGTCAGCAGTTCGCGGGTGCCGATCCAGCCGAAGGCGTGGGCGCAGGCCGTGCTGAGCAGGTACAGGCCGATGTTGGTCGGCGAGGTGCGGTGGGCCACCAGATCCTGGGGCAGGGTCTGCAGGTTGTCGGGCGGCAGGAAGCGGTCTTCCGGGCCGATCACGCGCTCGAACAGGCGCCAGGTGTCGCGGGCGATGGTCTCCAGGCGCTGCCGCTCGGACAGGGGCAGTGCCGCCACCTTGTGCGCCGGCCGCGGTCGGCTCACCCACCAGGTGGTCAGCGGCGACGCCGCCCACAGCAGGCACAACGCCGCGGACCAGACCGGGTGCGGCGTGCCGATTGCCAGCAAGCCGCCGAGCAGGCCCAGCGCCACGACCGGCTCCGCGGCATGTCGGTGCAGCACCTGCCGCAGATCGACCGACGCGCTGGCCTGTGCGGCGGCGGCGGTGGTCCACTGCAGCAGGTGCCGGTGGCTGACCAGCATCCGGTACAGCGCCCGCACGACCGCATCCACGGCCCGCAGTGCCTCCTGCAGCAACTGGGCCAGGTGGAACAGCCCGCCCCCCAGCGCCCGGCCCACGTCCCGCGCTGCGCCGCGCAGGAAGTAGCCGCGGGCCAGGTCGGTGCGGCTGGGCAGGAAACCGGCCACCGCCCCCATCGCCGGCCCCGCCGTGAACGCCGCCAGCACCAGCCCGAGCGCCGTCCACGGTGACACCCCCACCCCGCCCAGCGACAGCAGCAGCAAGCCCAGCGACATCGGCGCCACCAGCGAGCGGCGCAGGTTGTCGAACAGCTTCCAGGCGTTCACCGCCCGCAGTCCGTAGCGGCGCGGCTGCAGCAGGAACGGCAGCAACTGCCAGTCGCCACGGGTCCAGCGGTGCAGCCGGGAGGCGGCCACGTCGGCGTGGAAGGGCGCGTCCTCGATCAGCGCGACGTCGGTGACGGTGGCGCAGCGGACCATCGAGCCTTCGAGCAGGTCGTGGCTGAGCACCCGCCCTTCGGGCAGCCGCCCGCCCAGCACCGCGTGGACGGCCTGCACGTTCAGCAGCCCCTTGCCCGTGAAGGTGCCCTCGCCGAAGAGATCCTGGTAGACCTCGGAGCTGGCGGCGCTGTAGGGGTCGATGCCGCACTGGCCCGCGAACAGCCAGTGGTAGACCGTGACCTCGGCGGGGGAGGGCAGCGGCGTGACGATGCGCGGCTGCAGGATGCCGTAGCCGCTGGCGACACGGCGGCCGGTGGTGTCCAGGCGGGGCTGGTTGTGCGGGTGGGCCGCGACGCCAACCAGCTCGCGCAGCCGACCGGGCGGCAGCCGGGTGTCGCTGTCGAGCGTGACGAGGTGGCGCACCCCGGTGGCCAGGCGGGCGTCCTCGCCCAGATCCAGGAACGGGTTGGCCGCGGTGGCCGACGCCAGCACCGTGACGAGTTGCTCCAGCTTGCCGCGCTTGCGCTCCCAGCCGATCCAGCGCCGCTCGGTGGGGCTGAACTGGCGCGCGCGGTGCAGCAGGAGGAAGCGCGGCGCCTGCCCGGTGTCCGCGGGGTGGCGGACATTGAGTGCGCGGATCTGCTGCACTGCATCGGCCAGCAGCGGGGCGTCTTCGGTGCATTGCGCCGTGTCGGCATCCGCCCAGTCGGTCAGCAGCGCGAACTGGGTGTGCCGCTCCGGATTGGCCAGGTGGTGCAACTGCAGCCGATGCACCAACGCGCGCGTCGCCGCTGCATCGGCCAGCATGCCGGGGATCACCACCAGAACACGGTGCTCGGCTGGAATGCCCTCGGTCAGCGCGAGGCGGGGCAGGTGCTGGGGCCGCAGGGACTCGCTGATGAGCCGGTGCAGCACCGCCACGACCGCCTCCGACACCGGAAATGCCATCAGCACGACCCCCAGCACCTCGGCGTTGTGGTACTCCATCAACCAGGCGATCACGCCAGCGGTACACGCCAGGAGGGCGCTCAGGTAGAGCGGCAGGGCCAGCCGCTGCAGACGGGACGGCGCGGCGGTGGCGGCGCCGTCGGGGCTGGTGTGCATCGGGTCGAGCAACCCGTCCGCAACCTCGACCTCGCTGCGGCCGCTGCGCCGGGCGAGCCGCTCGATGCGGTGCAGCGTCTGGTCCCGGGTGCCGGCCTGCTCGGCGGCGAACAGCGGCGAGGTCAGCATCCGCTGCATCAGCGCACTGGTGCGGCAGATGATGTCGGACCAGTCCGCATCCCCGATGGCCCGCAGCGCGGTGATGGCGTTGCTCACGCTCAGGTTGTCGGCGGCCTGGTCGGCGCGCTGCTGGGTCTGCTGTCCGGCCAGATCCGGCAGTGCCGCGTGCAGCCAGGCCAGCACTTGCGCCTGGGCTTGTGCCTGGGCACCGTCCGCCGCGGTGGGCGCTTCGCCACCCGCCCAGCGGTCCTGCAGCCGTGCCGCCATCTGCGCCAGGAACACCGGCCCGACGCCCCGCGCTGCCAGCACCGTCCGCAGCCGCTCCAGGTCGTCCAGCGCACAGGTGTCGATGCGGTCACAGCACAGGTTGGCCACCTCGCGCGCGGCCTTGTGGGTCGCGACCCGCTCGGCCAGCCGCCGCAGGTTCTCGATCAGCACCACGCGCAAGGTGGTCGGCAGCGCCCACAGCTCGCTCAGGTTGAGCGGGCGCACCTCCTGGTAGGCGCAGAGAAACGCCACCAGCAAGTCGTCGTCGAAGGCGCCGTCCGTGTGCGCCACAAACGCCCAGGCGACACTGTAGATCCGCGGCAGCCCGGCCAGTGGCTGGTCCAGCAGCACGGGCAGCGCACGGAAATACCGCCGCGGCAACCCGTCGTGGACCTCCTGGAGCTGCGCTTCGATCAGGTGGACGTTGTCGAGCAGCCATTCGGCGGCGGGGCTGATGTCGTAGCCGGTGGCCGCCTGCACGCCGATGTAGCGGTGGGCGCTGCGCAGCGTGTCGAGGTTGTTGCGCAGCCGCGGGAAAAAGGTCTGTGCGTGCGAGGTGGCCGGCGCGGCGCGGTGGGTCTCGCCCAGGCTGCGGCCGTGTTGCGCGAAACGCTGGGGTCCGAAGATCTCCGCCCGGATCGGGGGCTGCACGGGATCGGCCGAGGCGCCGAGGATGTCCTGCAGCGCCTCCGAGGCGTCCGGGACGACACGCAGCAAGGCCGACAGTGCCATGCCCATGCCTCAGAGCACCCGCCAGACCACCGCCGACAGCGCCGCCGCGCCCAGCACGGTGGTGACGAGGTGCGAGGCCACGAAGCCCTGCACCACCTCCGCCCGGCAGCGCGCCGCGAACAGCCGCCCGCGCAGGCCGCGGCAGACATCCAGGTGGTCGCCCAGGGCCGAGAGTTCCAGTGGCGAGGGGTGGGCGGCGTCGCCGAACGAGGCGGTGCTCCAGTGCGGGCCGCCGGGGAAGGAGGCAAAGGCAGGGAAGGCCGGTCCGGTGGGAGGAAGGGTCATGGCAGAACTCCGGGTGAGGTGGACGCGACAGCGCCGTGTCACGATGGTGCGGTCCCCCCTCTGGACTGTCTGTCAGACGAGGAGCCGACCGGAGAAGGACGGCACGCCGAGCCAGTCGCTGTAGGAACGCCGGTCGGTGGCGTAGCAGGAGCAGGCGCTGGCTTCGAGTCCGGGGCGGTCCAGCACCTGCAGTGCTCCCCGGTGGTAATGGATCAGGCCGCGGCGCTGCAAGGCGCCTGCCGCAACCGTCACCCCCACCCGGCGCACGCCGAGCATGTAGGCCAGGAAGGCGTGCGTGACCTGGAAGTGGTCGGCGTGGGCGCGGTCCTGGCTCATCAGCAGCCAGCGCGCCAGCCGCGGCTCGATGAGGTGAAAGCGCAGGCAGGCGGCCGAGGTGGCCAGTTGCGCCATGCGGACGTACAGGTAGCGGTGCAGGTAGTGCTGCAGTGCCGGGCTGCGCGCAAGCTCGGCCAGGAAGTCGGGCACCGCGATGCGCCAGGCGGTGCCCGCCCCCTGCACCAGCGCTTGCAGCGGCGCAGCCGCCACGCCCAGCGCCAGCGAAGCGCCGAGCACGCCTTCGCGTCCCACCATGCCGACCTCCAGCCCCGGATGGCCTTCGAGCTGCGCCACCAGCGAGATGAAGCTGTCGAGCGGGAAGTGGACATGCAGCAGCGCAACGCCCGGCAAGCACAGTCCTTGCGTCAGCTCCAGCGGCACCGCCTCGCACCGGGCCAGCAAGCGGCGGCGATCGGGCGCGGGCAGGAGTTCGATCAGGTGGTTCAGGGCAGGGGTCATGTTCGGTCAGGCGGGCGCAGGGCAATGGACAGGTTGGCAGGGTGGCGGGGCACCACCGCACTGTGCGCGTGGACCGTCCCCGACTCTGTGCGGTAGCACGCACATCCCTGGTGATCGGTCGTTCCATGTACGTTGCCGTACAGACTGCCGCCGGTTCCCGCTTCTACAAGACAGTTCACCTGCAACACGCGCCGGCCGTCTGTCCGGTGGCACTGAAAGCCCGCCATGCGCAACCCTCGTTTTCCCCATTCCCTCCCCGTGGCACCGATCCATCCCCTGGCTGCACGCAGTGCGCTGGTCACGCTGGTGGCGGTGGCCACGTGGACCATGGCCTTGCCCGCGCAGGCCGTGCCGCTGCTGGGCACCGCCCAGAGCTTCGCCGTGCTCGCCGGCACCACCGTGACCGACGCCCACAACGCCCCGAGTCTGCCCACGCAGATCTTTGGCGACGTCGGCACCAGCCCCGGCACCGCGATCACCGGCCTGTTCGCGGGCGTCAATGTCCAGGGGGGCACGGTCCATTCCAACGACGCCGCGGCACAGGCGGCCCGCACCGACGCAGCGGCTGCGTACAGCGCACTCTCCGGTCTGGCCTTCGACACCAACCTGACCGGACAGGTGCTTGGCGCCCCCGGACTGCTCACGCTGACCCCGGGCGTCTACCACTTCGACAGCTCGGCGCAGCTCAACGGCACGCTGGTGCTCGATTTCGGGGCCAACCCGAGCAGCAACTTCGTCTTCCAGATCGGCAGCACGCTGACCACCGCCAGCAACTCGTTCATCAGCGTGCTCAACGCAGGCGCCGGCAGCGGCATCTACTGGCAGATCGGCAGCTCCGCCACGCTGGGCAGCGGCACCGACTTCGCCGGCAACCTGCTGGCCCTGAGCAGCGTGACGCTCAACGACCAGGCGCAGATCGTGTGCGGCCGTGCCATCGGGCTGGGCGGTGCGGTCACGCTGGTGGACAACCAGATCTCGACCAACTGCACGGCGCAGCCCTTCGCCACCGTCCTGGGCGACAGCGGCAGCCTGGGCTTCAGCGGCGGTCCGGTGACGCCCGTGCCGGAGCCGGCCACGTCGATGCTGTTCCTCGCCGGGCTGGCCGGACTGGCGGGGACACGCTGGAAGCGCCTCCGGCCCGCGCGGTCCCTGCGCTGCATCGCCTCTGCGGCGATCGTCAGCGCATTCGCCGGCCATGCCCAGGCGGCCACCACCGACTGGGGCGTCCATGACCCGCTCGAAGTGGCCTCCGCGCGCACGCCCGTGGGCAGTTTCAGTGACACCTACCGCTTCAGCCTCACCGCGGTGGAAACCCTGTTCAGCACTGCAGTGTCCAACAACCTGACCAGCGTATTGAGCATCACGGGCGGGCAGGTGGCGCTGTTCCAGGAGACGGGCGTGGTGGACGCCGCAGTCGGCAGCTTCGCCTTCAACAACGTGACGGGCAGCATCTCGCATGCCTTCGGTATCCTGGGTCTGGGCGACTACTACTACCAGGTCACCGGCACCGGCGCTGGCAGCCTGGGCGGCTTCTACACGCTCAGCTCGACCCTGGTGCCCGTTTCGCCAGTGCCCGAAGCGGATGCGCTGGCGATGATGCTGGCGGGTCTGGGGGTCATCGGCTTCCTCGGGCGCCGGCGCATCCACTGATCTGGCTTGACGGTGTGGTGTCGGGTGGTGTGCGATGGCGCACAGACGCCAGTGCCCCGATTCGGTACAAATGGACATCTGCCGGGAGTCCAGAAGATGCCAAGTACCGAATTCGTGACGCGCCACCCCCAGACACCACCGGCCCGTGCGCCGTCCAAGCCGGAACCGTCTGGCGGGGACATTCCCGCCGAAGACTGGGATCTGCTGCTGGATGCGGTCACGGCCCGGCTGCGCACCCACACCACGGTGCCCCGAGCGGTCATGCTGGACTGTGCCGCCGCGCTGGAGCAACTGCACGCCGCGCTGCGCCACAGTGTCACAGCGGCTTCGATGCCCTCGACGACCGCGCCGCTGTCGATGCCAAGCCCCGGGCCACCACCTCGCGCACCAGTTGCTGACCCAGGCCGGTGAGCAGTCCGGACCGCGCCGCCCAGCGCCACGGGCGGCTCCAGACCAGCAGCCCGCCCACCAGCACCGCGCCCGTGACGAGTCCCAGCGGATGCTGCCGTGCCACCGGACGCAGCAGGGCATTGACCACCCCGATCGCCGCTTCGCCCGCTACCCGCAGCGGGTGGCGGCTCCACCGGTCGCGCAACGCGGCGGTGGCGAGATCGGCGGCGGTCCAGGAGCTGGTGCCCGTGCCCGTGCCGGTGGCCGCGCGCAGGGCACGCTGCAGGTGGCGGCGCGAGGTGTCGAGCCGATCGGCCGCGTTCGATGGTGTGGACAATCCGTTCGGCAGTCCGTTCACGACACGGCCCCCACCTCGCGCAGCATCAGCAAGTCGGCCTGCACCTGTTCCTTCAGGTTGCCGAATGCCGGCTGCGCGCTGCCGGCACGGATGGCCAGCAGGCACCACAGCGCCACCAGCGCGGGCAGCAGCGGCGCCGCCACCAGCGCCCACGGCGACTCGATCTGCGCGGCGGGCACCACCGCCCACAGCATCAGCGCCACCCCCGCCAGCACGGCGGCCACGGCGCCGCCACACAGCGCCAGTGCCACCAGCCGGAGCTTGCGCTGCCAGGCCCGCGTGACTGCGCCGAAATCCGCGTTCGCGAGTTCGGCATACGCCTGTGCGTGGTCCACTAGCAATTGCGGCCGGGTGGCGATCAAGTGGAGCAGGGCGTGGGCCATGGTGGTCAGTCGCGGCGGGGCGTGCCGCGCACCAGGCTGATCAGGCCCATCAGCGCGGCCCCCGTGGCGGCGGCGATCAGCATCGACTTGACGGGATCGTGGCGGATGTAGCCGACCGTCTGCTCGGAGGCGCGCCGGGCCGAATGGCGCAGGCTGGCCGAGCTGTCGTGCAGGGCGTTCAGGCCACGGTGCGCCGCCGAGTTCGCCTGGTCGGCGGCACCGTCGAGCAGCGGCTCGGCCTGCGCCCGCAGCGCCTGGACGGCACTGGTCAGACGGTCCAGCGCGTCGGCCGCGTGGTCGAGCAAGGGGGAGGGGGTGGCGTCCACCGCAGTGGACGCAGGAGAGGAAGACGCAGACGAATTGCTGGCAAACATGGGATGTCCTTCAGGTTGGTGGGACCGAGTGTGGTCGGCCGCCTCGCCCACCACCATCGGCGCGCAGGACTCTCCCATGTCGGGCAAGCCTGTCAGGCCGCGTAGGACGCCACCGACAAGCCTGGCAGCCGCACCCGCAGCACGGTGCCCTGCCCAGGCGCGGACAGCACCTCCAGCGTGCCCTGCACCGCCTCGACGCGGTAGCGCATCCCCACCAGCCCGTAGGCCGATCCCCGCTGCACGGCCGGATCGAAGCCCACGCCGTCGTCGCGCACCCGCACCTCCACCTGCCTGCCC